>CAYXQV010000019.1:0-18495 GCA_964467505.1 uncultured Hyphomonadaceae bacterium
GCCTGGATGCCGAGCATTCGCCGTTTGACCGGCGCGACATCAATGACTGCATTCTTGCCCTCAAGGCCGTCGGCAAGCCGAGCCTTGTGCGCATCCCCGCCAATACGCCCGAATACATCCTGAATGCGCTCGACTGCGGCGCCGATGGTGTGCTCGTGCCACATGTTATCACGGGCGAAGACGCTGAGGCGCTTGCCGGAAATGCCCATTTTGGCAGCGGGCGCGGCTATGCCGGCTCGACGCGGGCGGCTGGTTATGGCGCGCGCTCCATGGCCGAGCACAAGCGCCTCAGCACTGAGGCCACGGTCACGATTGCGCAGATCGAGGACGCCGAAGCGCTCGACCATCTCGGCGACATCTTCGCGGTCGGCGCGATCGATGCCTTCTTCATTGGCCGCGCCGACCTGTCGGTCTCGCTTGGCGCAGACGGTCCCAATGACCCGCAGGTGATCGAAGCGGTCGAGCAGATCTGCCGCAAGGGCCGCGAAGCAGGCGTTGCCATCGGCATGTTCACGGGCAATCCTGGCGAGCTTCCCAAGTGGCAGGAGATGGGCGCAAGCCTGTTCCTGCTCGGCTCGGATCACGGTTTCATGCTCAATGGTGCAGATGCGCTGATTGCCAGCTTGCGCTGATATCAATGCCAAACCGGTTGGTGCGCGCAGCCCCTGCTTGCGCCCGCGCGTCAGGTCTCCTGCGTCATGGGCTCAGCCCTGCGTCGTGCCGGCCATGGCCGCCGAGTGCACATCGCTGAGGGTGATCTCGATCACGAGGCCGCTGGGTTCGGCCTGTGAAAGCTGAAACGTGAACCCCTCCCCGAAGGCGGATTCGAGTCTCTGGCGGACATTCATCATGCCGATGCCCCATGAGCTTTCCGAATTTTCCAACTCGCTCTCGTCCATGCCCGGACCGTCATCCGACAGGCGCAGGCGCAGCTCGCGCCCGACAAGTCGCGCCTGAAATGAAATCAGGGTGGGCGCAATGCGCGCTCCGACGGCAAACTTGATCGCGTTCTCGAACAGCGGCTGGAGCAGCAGGCTGGGCACCATGATGTCGCGCGCATCGGGATCCACATCGAACTGGGTGCGAAGTCGCTCGCCGAAGCGGACCTTTTCAATGCTCAGATAGGTGTCGAGATCGTCAAGCTCCTCGGCCAGCGTGTGCCGGACCTCCTCGGGATGGGCCAGTGAGGCGCTCAGGAAACTTCCGATACGCGCGAGCATGTCCATCGCCGCTTCCCTGTCGCCTTTCTGGACAAGCGCCGAGGCCGAATTGAGGGCATTGAGGAGGAAGTGGGGATTGAGCTGGTATTTCAGCATGCGCAGCTGTGCTTCGCGAAACAGCTTTTCAGCCTCAAGCCGCTTGAAACTCTCCTGCTGTGCGCGGGCACTCGCCATCAGGGCCTCATTCTGGGCCTCGCTTGCCAGCCGGCGCTCATGGGAGGACTGGCGATAATATTTCAGGGCATGATAGCAAAAGGCCCAGGCGCCAAAGACGATCACCGATGCGAAGATCCAGCCGCCCCAGTCTTCCGTCGGGATCGCCTCGCCGGTGAGCCATGTGAAACTCTCGATCCGTAACTGCGTCCAGACCATAGATGCGATGAAAACCGCCCCGCCATTGATGAGTGCACGCCGCGCCAGGGGCATCTGCCAGGTGCGCGTGGCAACCCAGCGAAGCGGGTGGCTGACAACTATTCCGAGCAGGGACTGGAGCACGGTATGGGCAGCCGGTGCAAGTTGCCCGGGATTGTACCAGATTGTCAGGCTGAGATAGCTCAGCAGTGCCATGGCGCTCCAGCCGGCGATCTGGAACGTCCAGTATTGATTGCTCAGCGGGCCTGAAGCGCCTATCCTGATATCGGTCATGTCAAGCTGACTTGGTTGTTGCCATATCGACAGTCGAACCGGGATTGTGCCTTTGGTCAATCGTCCGTCCTCCGCCAGGTCAGCCCACTTCACCCGCGGCGGCGCGCATCAAGGGGCCATCAATGCTGAAAACCCTGGTCTGCGACGATGAACAACCTGCGCTTGAGCTGATTTCGGGAATACTGGGCGAAATCGGTTCGGTAGAGCTTGTGGCTGCCTGCCAGTCAGCCCGTGAGGCGCTCGACATCATCAATCGCGGCGGGATCGAGCTTGCTTTCTTCGACATCGAGATGCCGGAACTCAAGGGGGTCGAGGCCGCCCGTGCAATCAGTGTCGAGCCCAAGCCCCTGATCGTGTTCGCAACAGCCCATGCCGACTACGCGATTGAGGCTTTCGGGGTCGATGCCATCGATTATGTCCTCAAGCCGTTTGACCGCCAGCGGATCATCCAGTCGGTGTGCAAGGCCGAACGCCTCCACGGCGTGATCCGTCAGGGCATCGCCGAGCCTGCCGTCCAGCAACTGACCCCTCAGCAAGTGGGCCTGACCGAGGCGCTTCGGATTGTCGATGCCGGACGGCTTCACGTGATCGCGTTCGACGACATTGTCTGGATCGAAGCGGCAGGCGACTATTCCCTCGTCCATCGGGCGGCGGGTGATCTGGCGGTGCGTCGAACGATCAGCTCGCTTGAGGACGACCTTCCGGCCAGCCGGTTCCGCAGGGTTCACCGCTCTTCAATTGTCTCGCTGGCCCATATCCGGGAAATCAGGAGACTTGCGAGGGGCGAGGGCGAAATCGTCCTTTCGAATGGCGCGATTGTCCGCGTCAGCCGCTCCCATCGCGACGTGATCGCCGCCTTGCTGAACCGGTAAACCGCAGGCGGCCTGGCGACAGCCTGAAAATCCAGCATGACGCTGCGACATGCCCGTTTGTCGCACCAGTCCACCCTTTCACCGCAGCGCCATTGAGCTTGTCCCGCAAGGTCGGCAGGTCAGGCTTGGGAGTAAACGTCAAGAAAATGAAACAATTCGGTCGGCTGTCACATAATCTGCTTGCAGGTTCCGCTCTCGCGGTGACCGTCGGCTGTGTTGACTTCGGGTCCGGTCAGAATGCTGCCGACCCGGCGGTCACCGTTTCAACTGCTACGCAGACAGGCGCTCCGCCGCGCTGGGAGGCGGTCTGGAGCGACGATTTCGACGCGAGCGAACTGGACCGCGACAAGTGGCGCGCGGAAGTCTCCTGCTGGGGCGGCGGCAATGATGAGCGCCAGTGCTACACCGACCGCGCCGAAAACATCCGCATCAGTGACGGGATCCTGCATCTCGTGGCGCGGCCTGAAAAGCATACGGGCCCGCGCTTTCCCGAGGGGCTGCGCGGCGCGCCCGGCGGCACGATGGAGCGCGACTATACATCGGGAAAGGTCCGCACGCGCGGGCTGGCCGAGTGGCGATATGGACGCTTCTCCGCGCGCATGAAGCTGCCAGAGGGGCAGGGCACCTGGCCGGCCTTCTGGATGATGCCGGCGGGCGACGTCTATGGCGACTGGCCCTTGTCGGGGGAAATCGACATCATGGAGGCGGTCAACCTGGCAACGCCTTGCGCGGAGTGCCCGGGCGGGGCCGAACATCGCACATCCGGCGCGCTGCATTTCGGGGGGCTTGCCCCCGGCAATACCTATCTTTTCCTGAAGACGCCGGGCGAGCGTCGCCCCGGGCCTGCCGATGAGTGGCGCGTCTACACTGTCGAGTGGGCGCAGGGCGTGATCCAGTGGCTCGTGGATGGCGACGTCTTCATGCGCATCACCTCCGATGACTGGCACACACAGGCGCCGCAGGCACAGGGGCGCCCGCATGCGCCGTTCGACCAGCCATTTTACCTGATGATCAACCTCGCCGTGGGCGGAAACCTGCCCGAGAAATCGAATGACGGCGGCTTCGATCCGTCGGTGTTTCCCGCCGAACTGCTTGTCGACTGGGTGCGCGTTGAAAAGTGCAGCGCAGACGCCACCGCAAGACAGTGCCTCGACCGGCAGGAATGGAGCGGCACGCCCCAGGGGCCGTGGGAGGTGCAGGCGCGATGAGGCTGCCATCAGTTCAAGAATCGATAAGGTCTACCCATAGGGAGGAAAGAAACATGACCAATCAGGACAGGACATATCGCTGGAAGGCAGGCATGATGCTGCTTGGCGGTGTCTCGGCTTTCGCGCTGGCCCAGCCGGCGCTGGCCCAGGAGGCGCCCGAAACGGCACAGGAGGAAGACGGTGTCGAGACCGGCGTGCTGCGCCAGGATGTCGTCATTGTCGAAGGCATCCGCGCCTCGCTCTCTGCCTCGCAGGATATCAAGCGCAACGCGCAGGGTGTGATCGATGCGATCACTGCCGAGGATATGGGCAAGTTTCCAGATACCAACCTTGCAGAATCCCTGCAGCGGATCACCGGTGTGTCGATTGACCGACAGAACGGTGAAGGCAGCCAGGTGACGGTTCGCGGTTTCGGCCCGGACTTCAACCTTGTCCTGCTCAACGGACGCCAGATGCCCACCGCCTTCCTGACCGGCGGCGCACCCTCCTCGCGCAGCTTCGATTTCGGCAATCTCGCATCTGAAGGCATTGCCGGTGTCGATGTCTACAAGTCCGGACGTGCCGACCTGCCGACCGGCGGCATCGGTTCGACCCTGAACATCAAGACCGCGCGGCCGCTGGATGCGCCGGGTATGCGCTTCTCCGCCGGTGTGAAAGGCGTGTTCGACAATTCGGTGACCAACCTGGGAGATGACGAGGTCACGCCCGAGATTTCGGGGATCTTCTCCAATACGTTTGCCAATGACACGTTCGGCGTGGCGGTTGCCGGCAGCTTCCAGGAGCGCGAATCCGGTGTCGCCCAGTTCGGAACGTCGAGTGGCTGGCGCGGGGCGTTTCTCGGCTCGGAAAATGACTGGGGCACGCTCCCCCAGCCGCCCAATGACACGCAGGTGACGAACCGTCCCGGTCCCAATGACATCTATTCGGTGCCCCAGAACGGCAATTATTCGCTGACCAATATCAATCGTGAGCGGATCAATGGCCAACTGGCGCTGCAATACAGCCCGCATGACCGTTTCACCGCGACGCTCGACTATTTCTACTCCGAAAACAAGGTGGCCACGGAGCGCTCCGATCTCTCGGTCTGGTTCAATCATGGCAACACCACGAGCGCGTGGGGCGACGGCCCGATTGCAGATATCCAGTTCTACAGCGAGGATTTCGGGGCAGCCGGTTCGGACCTGTCGATGGGCGCGGCAAAATTCGCCACGGTTTCGGAAAACAACTCGATCGCGCTCAATCTCGACTGGCAGGCAACTGACCGGCTGAGCTTTATCCTGGATGTCCACAGCTCCGACGCGAAATCGGGGCAGGACAGCCCCTTTGGCACGAGCAATGTGGCAAGTACCGCGGACTTCCAGCTGCGCAGCCAGGGGCTGGACTTCACAACCGAGTTGCCGACCCTTTCGCTGGGCTTCCAGGGTCCGTTCACCGACATTGATGCCAGTCGCATGATCGCAACGGGCAACACTTTCCAGAACAGCCTGATCGACACGCAAATCGAGCAGGCGCAGCTCTTCGGAAAGTATGAATTCGACCGCTCGATCGTGAAGAGTATCGATTTCGGCGTCTCCGCGACGAATAATGAAGTCCGCTCGGCCTTCGCAAACGCCCAGCGCGACACCTGGGGCGGGGTAGGTACGGCTGATGACCTTCCCGACGATATTTTCCGGCGCCTGAACATTGCCGAGAATTTCGACGAGTTCGCGGGCTCCGGCACGACCCAGCAGGACTTCTTCGCCATCGATTTCGACAGTTTTGTCGATGCGCTCGACACGCCGACATTTGGCGAGGTCTGCGGCGGCGACGGGATCTGTCGGTCCGATGAGTTCCTGATCGATCGTCGGATCGAGGAGGAAAGCCTTGCCGGTTTCGTTCAGGTCAACACCGAGTTCGAGATAGGGCCGATGCCGGCCCGGCTGTTCGGCGGTCTGCGCTATGAGACGACCGATGTCACCTCGCCCTCGCAGGTCACCGTTCCGACCGGCACGCAGTGGGTGGCGGCCAACGAGCTTTCGCTGATCGGCCTGAACGACGAGGCCAATGTCCAGGTGCAGGAATTCGAGGGGGAATATGACTACTGGCTGCCAGCAATCGACTTCCAGGTCGAGCCGCGCGACGACGTGATCCTGCGGGCGTCCTATTCAAGGTCCCTGACCCGCCCGGGATATGCCGAGATCGCAGGCGGCCTGTCGGTTGCCCAGCTCTTCCGGGTTGACGGGGGCAATGGATCGAACGGCAACACCAATCTGAAGCCGTTCGTTTCGGAGAATATCGATCTGTCTGCCGAGTGGTATTATGATGAGGGATCGTACATTTCCGCGGGCTATTTCCGCAAGGAAGTCGAGAACTTCATCGGCTCGGGTATCGTGACCGAGACGCCTTTCGACGTCTTCACCCCAATCGGCGGCGCGAGATATGATGCAGCGGTGGCGGCTCTGGGAACGACGGATGGTGCGGCGATCCGCCAGTGGATCTTCGAGAATTCCGACCCTTCGACCTTCCAGATCACCGGCACCGATACCAATGGCAACTTTACCGGCAATATTTTCGGCGTGCCGGGCGAGGACCCGCTGCTCACCTTCGACATCGCCACGCCTGTCAACCAGGAGACGGCGACCGTCGATGGCTGGGAATTTGCCGTCCAGCACTTCTTTGGAGAAACCGGCTTCGGCGTGATCGCGAACTATACGCTCGTCGATGGCGATGTCGGCTTCGACAAGCGCCAGGTCCCGTCGAGCGGCGATCCGCAATTTGCGGTGACGGGCCTGTCCGACAGCTACAACCTGATCGGCTTCTACGACAAGAACGGCATTCAGGCGCGGGTCGCCTATAATTTCCGTGACGAGTTCCTGGTCTCCACGATCGGGGTCAGCGGCACGCCGAACAATCCGCTGTTCCGGGAAGACTTCGGCCAGCTTGACGTGAATGCGAGCTACGATGTCACCGATCGGCTGACCGTGTTTGTCGAAGGCATCAATGTCCTCGACGAGACGAGCCGGACGGTCGGGCGCAGCGCCGCTTATGTGAACTTCGCCACGCAGACGGGTTCACGCTATAATATCGGCGCGAGGTACTCGTTCTAGGCCTCGCTGACCGGGCCGGGGTTGGCTGACGTCTCCCCCGGTCCGCCATGCCTCATGCGGGCTCGTCGGGGCACTCCGGTGCCTTGCCCGCGATGGGGCCCTTGACCAGGGGAGGGTCCGATGAGTGAAGACAGGCTCAGACATGTGGTCATCGTCGGCGGCGGTACGGCGGGCTGGCTGACGGCAGGCGTTCTTGCTGCCGACCACCGCGCCCATGACCGCGACGGGCTGAAGGTGACACTGGTCGAATCCGACAAGCGGCCCACGCTCGGCGTTGGCGAGGGAACCTGGCCGAGCCTGCGCGACACGCTGCGCCGGATCGGCATCCCTGAAGGCGAATTCATCCGCCGCACGCAGGCAAGCTTCAAGCAGGGCTCGCGCTTTGATGGTTGGGTCACTGGCGCGCCGAATGACAGCTATCTCCACCCGTTTGATGCCCCGCCGGGCCAGGATGATGTCGATGCGCTCAGCCTGTGGCAGGCAGCGCCTCATGGGACAGCGTTTGCTGATGCGGTCAGTGCGCAGGCGCGGCTGTGTCGTCACGCGCGCGCGCCAAAGCAGCCCCAGACGCCGGAATATGCCGCCGTTGCCAATTATGCCTATCATCTCGACGCGGTCGGTTTCGCGCAATTGCTGCGCGAGCACTGCACGGAAAAGCTCGGCGTGCGCCATGTGATTGCCGATGTCACGGCTGTCGTCGCTGACAGGGATGGCGGCGTGGCGCACCTTGCGACAGACCGGGCCGGAAAGATTGCCGGCGACCTGTTCGTCGACTGTACCGGCTCGAAAGCCATGCTGATTGGTGAACATCTCGGCGTTGCGCCGCGAGATGTGTCAGGCGTCCTGTTCAACGATGCCGCGCTCGCGGTTCAGGTGCCTGATGACGGCCCGATCGCATCGCAGACAAATGCTACCGCAGCGCCGGCCGGCTGGATCTGGGATATTGGTCTTCAGACGCGCCGCGGTGTGGGTCATGTCTTTTCAACGCGCCACATGGGTGAGGCGGCGGCGCGCGATGTGCTCACCGCCTATCTCGACCGGATCGCCCCGCAGGCCGGCATGACCGGGGACCATGCGCGCCTGATCCGCTTCCAGCCCGCTTATCGTGAGACGCCGTTCAGGCACAATGTCGTCGCCATCGGCATGTCGCAGGGATTTGTCGAGCCGCTTGAAGCCTCTGCCATTGTCATGATCGAACTGTCGGCCAGCATGCTCAGCGACATGCTGCCCCAGCATGTTGGCGGGCTTGAGCCGGTTTCGCGGCGCTTCAATGAGCGGTTTTCGTATCGCTGGGCACGGATCGTCGATTTCCTGAAACTGCATTATATTCCCAGTCGGCGACCGGAAGCCTGCTGGGTCGATCATCGCGACCCTGCCAGCTGGCCAGACCGTCTTCGCGACCTGCTGGAACAGTGGCGCCACATGCCGCCCTCGCGAGACGATTTCGCCCATGCGCTGGAGATTTTCCCGGCGGCCAGCTATGCCTTCGTGCTTTACGGGATGGGGTTCGAGACGCCGGCGCGCGCGCAGTCGCGCCAAAAGGACCTGCCTGAGCGTCTGGTGGCGCGTCTTGGCGAGATCGACCTGAAAGCCCAGCGCATGCTTGCGGGCCTACCCGACAACCGTCAGCTTCTCGATCACATTACGCAGCGCGGCCTGGCTCAGGTCTGAAAGGGGATTGCCGATGGCACGACATGTCCAGCTGAACCCCGCCGATCACTCTGGCTTGAGGGTGCAGGCCGGCCATGGCGCCGGACTTGGCGACAATGTCATGCATGCGCCGGTCTTTCCCCACGAGTTCCGCCAGTTGCAGGCACATTATCCCATTGTCTTCATCGAGGATTGCGCCAGCGGCCAGTTGCGCCCGGTCGCTCTGTTCGGGCTTGAAACCGGTGACAATCTGTTCCTGGCCGGCGCGCGCTGGGATGCGGGCTATGTGCCGCTGGCAATGCGGATGAAGCCCTTCCTGATCGGGCGCAGCGATGCGGGGGTGAAGGTCCATATCGACCTTGACCATCCGCGCGTGAGCCAGACGTCAGGCGAAAGCCTTTTCCTCGAAGGTGGCGGGCGCTCGCCATTCCTTGACGAAATGGCCGGCCTGCTCGCTCAGGTCCATGAGGCCGAGCAGGCGATTGCCGGCTTTTCCGCCATGTTGCGCGAGCTTGCCCTGACCGAGCCGTTCACGCTGGATGTCACGCTCGACAGTGGTGAGCAGGGCCGCCTTTCGGGCTATCACACGATTGCCGAGGAGCGTCTCCACACGCTTGAGGGCGAGACGCTGGGGCGCCTGCAGGCGTCTGGTTTCCTGCAGCCAGTGTTCATGGCGGTGGCCTCGCTGTCACGGTTCGAGGCGCTCATCGCCCGGCGCAATGCCCGCGCGCAGGAGAGTTGAGCATGCAGGTGCAGCCGTGCACGCCAGACCTGATGTCACGCGCCGCAGCGGTCGAGGAGTGGACGCTCGCGCGCGGGTGCGAGGCGATCGAACAGGTCAGCGCGCGCCAGCAGCCGGTGATCCTGCGCGGTTTCGTGGAGGACTGGCCGGGCGTGCAACGCGCGAAGGCGGGCGACGCGGCGCTCGTCGAATACCTGCTCTCCTTCGATGGCGGCGCTGCGGTGCCGGTGTCGGCCGGGCCAGCCTCTCTGAAGGGGCGAATGTTCTACAATCATGACTTTACGGGCCTGAACACGGATCGCGGCACTGCGCGTTTTTCAACCTTCATGCGCCAGGTGCTGGAGCAGGGTGCGCGCGATGAGCCACCGCTGATCTATATGGCGTCGATGGATGTCGATGAGGTCGTGCCGGGTTTCGGCGACGCCAATCAGATTGATTTTGGCGCGCTTGAGCCGCTGGCCAGCATCTGGATCGGCACGCGCACGCGTATCGCGGCCCATAATGACCTTCCGCTGAACATTGCCTGCGTGGTCGCGGGCCAGCGCCGGTTCACGCTGTTTCCTCCTGACCAGACCGCCAATCTCTATCCGGGCCCGTTCGAGCTGACGCCGGCCGGGCGACCGGTCAGTCTGGTCGATTTCCATGCGCCTGACCTGCAGCGCTTCCCGCGATTTGCCGACGCGATGTCAAATGCGCAGGTTGCCGACCTTTCGCCGGGCGACGCGCTGTTTATCCCGTCCATGTGGTGGCACCATGTCGAGGCAGTCGGCGCGGTGAACGTGCTGGTCAATTACTGGTGGCGCAAGGTTCCGCGCTGGATGGGCACGCCGCAGGATGTGCTCAGCCATGCCATGCTCACCCTGCGCGATCTGCCGGACGCGGAAAAGCGCATCTGGCGGGACATTTTCGACCATTATGTGTTTTCCAATGACGGCGCGACGGCGGCGCATATTCCCGAGCGCGTGCGCGGCATTCTCAACCCGATCGACGAGGATATGGCCCGGCGTGTGCGGGGTTTCCTGGCAAACCGGCTGAAAGAGTGAGGTCCAATATGGCGCAGACAGGACAAAAGGTCCGGCGGGTCGTGATTGCCGGTGGCGGCACGGCAGGATGGATGACGGCGGCGGCGCTGGGCAAGGTGCTCGGCGGTGTGGTGGATATCACGCTGGTGGAATCCGATGCCATCGGCACTGTGGGCGTCGGTGAGGCGACGATCCCGACCCTGCTGACCTATAACCGCCTGCTCGCGATTGACGAGGCGGAATTCATGCGCGCCACGCATGCGACGTTCAAGCTCGGCATCGCCTTTGAGAACTGGACCGATCTTGACCATCGCTACATCCACTCCTTCGGGATCACGGGCAAGGACCATTGGAGCGCCGGGTTCCAGCATTTCTGGAAGCGTGGACGCGAGATGGGCATTGCGCGCGATTTCGGCGATTATTGCCTGGAACTGGTCGCGGCCGAGGAGGACCGGTTCGCCCACCTTCCCAAGCTCGGGCTGAATTATGCCTATCATGTGGACTCCACCGCCTATGCCGCCTTCCTGCGCAGAATGGCCGAAGGCCACGGCGTGGTGCGTCTCGAGGGGCGGATCGCAGATGTCGCACGCGCGGAAAATGGCGATCTTGAGAGCCTCATGCTCGATGACGGCACGCGCATCGAGGGCGACCTTTTCATTGACTGTACCGGCTTTCGCGCGCTGCTGATCGGGGGTGCGCTGGGTGTAGGTTATGAGGACTGGACCCACTGGCTACCCTGCGACCGGGCAATTGCAGTGCAGACCGAGAGCACCCGTGCGCCGCGGCCCTTTACGCGCGCGATTGCCCATGGCGCGGGCTGGCGCTGGCAGATCCCGCTCCAGCACCGTACCGGGAACGGCATCATCTTTTCGTCGCAATACATGGACGAGGCAACCGCGCGCACGCAATTGCTGGGCGATATTGACGGCCCGGCGCGCACCGAGCCGCGCACCATCGGCTTTCGCACCGGCACCCGCCGGGCGCACTGGCACCGCAACTGTGTCGCCATCGGCCTGTCAAGCGGCTTCCTGGAGCCGCTGGAATCGACAAGCATCCACCTGATCCAGCGCTCGGTCATGCGGCTGATGCAGATGTTCCCGACCGGAGGTGTCAGCCAGGCCGACATTGCCGAGTTCAATGCGCAGACCGCCTATGAGGTCGAGCATATCCGCGACTTCATCATCTTGCACTATCATCTCACCAACAGGACCGACACGCCGTTCTGGCGCCATATGCGCACCATGGAGGTGCCCGCGAGCCTCTCGCACCGGCTGGAACTGTTCGGGCAGACCGGGCGGGTGTTTCGCGCCAATGACCAGCTTTTTGCGGAAAATTCCTGGACGCAGGTGATGCTGGGGCAGGGCCTTGAGCCTGCGTCCCATCACCCTGTCGCCGACATGATGAGTGACCAGGAGATGCGCGATTTCCTTGCGCATATCGAAACCAATGTCCGCCGGACGGTGGACGGCCTGCCCAGCCACCAGGCCTATCTCGACAGCTATTGCCGCGCCGCGCTCGCGGCCTGAGCCCAGACACACCACCAAGGAATACAGCACATGCCTTCGCGTCCCAGCCAGTTGATGATCAAGGCCCTTTCCGGGCTCGCCCTTTTCGCCGTCACGGCCTGCGCAAGCATGACCGGCGACACCCTGCGCGCCAGTCCGGCGGCCTGGCCCGTGCTCGATCCGCCGCCGCGCGACCCTGAAATCGAGGCGCGGATCGGCGAGATCATGGCGAAAATGACGCTCGAACAAAAGGTCGGGCAGGTCATCCAGGCCGACAGCGATTCCGTCACGCCTGACGAGGTGCGCAAGTATCGCCTCGGCTCGGTGCTTTCGGGCGGAAACTCTGCGCCGGGGGATGCGCCCTATGCCGATGCAGCCGCCTGGCTGGAGGCAGCAGATGCCTATTTCGACGCGTCGGTGGATGATACCGGCGTGGACATCGCCATTCCGGTGATCTGGGGCATCGACGCGGTGCACGGCCATGCCAACCTGACCGGGGCAACCGTGTTTCCGCACAATATCGGCCTTGGCGCGGCGAATGATCCCGGCCTGATCGAGAAGATCATGGAGGTCACCGCGACCGAGTTGATCGTGTCCGGCCATGACTGGACATTCGCCCCGACACTGGCGGTTCCGCGCGATATCCGCTGGGGGCGCACTTATGAAGGCTTCTCTGAAGATCCTGCAATCGTGGCGTCCTATGGCGACCGGATCGTGCAGGGCCTGCAGGGCCGCCCGGGCACCGACACGTATTTCGATGCCACCCGCGTGATCTCGACCGCGAAGCATTTTGTCGGCGATGGCGCGACCACCAATGGCATCGACCAGGGCGATGCAGCGATCAGCGAGACGAAGCTGCGCGACATCCATGCCGCCGGGTATTTCCCCGCCATCGAGGCCGGTGCAGGCTCGGTCATGGCCAGTTTCAACAGCTGGAACGGCGAGAAGATGCATGGCCGGCGCGACATGCTCACAGACGTGCTCAAGACCCGTATGGGCTTTGACGGTTTTGTCGTCGGCGACTGGAACGGCCATGGCCAGATTCCGGGCTGCACCAATACCGACTGCCCAAAGGCGCTGAATGCCGGGATCGACATGTACATGGCGCCCGACAGCTGGAAAGGCATCCATGAGTCGACGCTGGCGGCGGTGAGATCCGGCGAGATTGCGATGGCGCGCCTTGACGATGCGGTCGCCCGCATCCTGCGCGTAAAGCTCGCCGCTGGCGTGTTCGAAAAGCCCAGGCCCAGTGCCCGGCCGATGGCGGGTGACACCTCGCTGCTGGGCTCGCCGGCACATCGGGCGGTCGCGCGCGAGGCGGTGCGCAAGTCGCTGGTGCTCCTGAAGAATGAAGACGGCCTCCTGCCGCTCGATCCGACCATGACGATACTGGTCGTGGGTGACGGCGCCGACAGCATTTCCAAGCAGGCAGGTGGATGGACCCTGTCCTGGCAGGGCGGGGGATATGCCAATTCCGATTTTCCCAACGGCCAGTCCATTCTCGACGGACTGCGCCAGGCCGTCCGCGCCAAGGGCGGGCAGGTGATCTTCGATCCGGAAGGCACTGCGGATGTCGAGGCTGATGTGGTCATCGCGGTTTATGGCGAGGACCCTTATGCCGAATTCCAGGGCGATCTCGACCATCTCGATTTCCAGCCAAACGGGTTCGACACCACCCGGCTGGACGCCTATGAGGATCGCGGCATTCCGGTCGTGTCGGTCTTCCTGTCGGGTCGCCCATTATGGGTGAACCCGGAGATCAATGCGTCCGATGCCTTCATCGCGGCCTGGCTTCCCGGCACTGAAGGCGGCGGCGTGGCCGACCTCATCCTGCGCACCGATCCAGCCTTCGATTTTACCGGGCGGCTGTCTTTTGCCTGGCCGGCAACAGCGGTTGCGTCATCGCGCAATGGCGGTGGTGCGGGCAGGGATATCCTGTTTCCGCTCGGCTACGGGCTCTCTTTTGGGGACGGCGGCGCTGTTGGCGACCTGCCGGAAGACAGTGGGCTGAGCGATGCGCAGCTTTCGGGCGATGCCAGCGTCTTTGTGCGCGGGACAAGCTATGCGCCCTGGAAGGCTTTCCTGATCTCGCGCGACGAGGCCGTGCTGCTCAACGGCACTGGCGCCAATCTTGAGGGCCTCACGGCGCGCCGGACCGATCATCTGGGTCAGGAGGATGCGTTCCTGCTCGATTTCAGCGCGCCGGGCCACGCGCTCGCCTTCCTGCCGGAAGGGGCTGACGTGGACTGGAGTGACGCCCTGGCGCAAGGCAAGGCGCTTGGCTTTGCCGCGAAGACGCGCACCGCAGCAAAGGTCGCGCTGGGCGTGGGTTGCGGCCCGGAGGCGTGCGAAAAACTGCAAACAATTCAGCTTGAGCCGGGTGATTGGCGCGAAGTTTCTGTGCCGCTGTCGTGCTTTGGAGACGTCGAAGGCCTGTTGAAAATAGAACAATCCATAAGCTTCTCAGCGTCGCCCGGCACACAGGTGGCGTTCGGGAATATCCGGTTGGTCAGTCCCGCCGGGGATAAGCAATCTTGTGAAAACTGACGGCAAGCACCGTTATGGTGCGTCAAAAAAGATAGCGGGGAGGCTGTCGCCATGAGTCTTGGAATGATCGATCTTGGAGTCGTGGCGGTTTATGCCGCCGCGCTGTTTGCCATCGCAATATGGGTCTCACGCGAGCCTGCGGGCCATGCCAAGGATACCGAGGATTATTTCCTTGCCGGCCGGGCGCTGCCATTCTGGGCGATCGGGGCCTCGCTGATTGCCTCGAACATTTCCGCCGAACAGATCATCGGCCAGTCGGGGCAGGGTTTTGTCGTCGGTTTCGCGATCGCGGCCTATGAGTTGCAGGCCGCTGTCGTGCTCCTGCTGGTGGCAAAATTCTTCCTGCCGATCTTCCTGAAGCGCCAGATCTACACCATGCCGCAATTCCTTGAGACCCGTTATGGCGACGGGGTGAAGGCGTTGATGTCGGTCTACTGGATCGCGCTCTATACGGCAGTGAACCTGACGGCGGTGCTCTGGCTGGGTGGTCTTGCCATTGAGAGCCTGACCGGACTTGACGTGTTCTGGGCCATGGCCGGGCTCGGCGCCTTTGCCGTGATTTACTCGCTCTATGGCGGTCTGAAAGCGGTTGCGATGACCGACATCATCCAGGTCGTGATCCTTGTTGTCGGCGGGCTCGCCATCACCGGGATCGCGCTCGACCTGGTCTCGGGTGGCAGTGGTCCGCTGGCAGGCATGGGGCGTCTTGCCGAGGAAGTGCCCGATCATTTCTCGATGATACTCGACCGGGAAAATGACAGTTACGGCAACCTGCCGGGCATCTGGACCCTGCTGGGTGGTCTCTGGGTGCTGCATTTCTCCTATTGGGGTTTCAACCAGTATATCATCCAGCGTGCGCTGGGGGCCGAAAGCCTTGCGGAAGCCCAGAAGGGCCTGGCCATGGCCGCCTTCCTGAAGCTGCTGATCCCGGTCTTCGTGGTCGTGCCCGGCATTGCCGCGCTGGTCCTGGCGCAGGACGGCACGCTCGCGATTGACGCCTTAAGCGAAAAGCCGGACCGCACCTATGGCTCACTGATGACGCTGGCACCGGAAGGGCTTCGCGGGCTGGTGTTTGCCGCCCTCATTGCGGCCATCGTCTCCTCGCTGGCCTCGATGATGAACTCGATCTCGACGATCTTCACCATGGATATCTACCGGGACTATATTGCCCGCGGCAAAGGCGAGAAGCACTATGTGATGGTCGGCCGGATCACGGCGCTCATTGCCATGGTAATGGCGCTCATTCTGGCGCGGCCCTTCCTTGGCGGGATGGAAAGCGCCTTCCAGACGATCCAGGAATATTCCGGCTTCATCGCGCCGGGTGTCGTTGCGATCTTCCTGCTGGGGTTTTTCTTCAAGCCCACGAACACGACGGGCGCATTCGCGGTCCTGCTCGGCTCGGTCGTGATCTCCTTCCTGTTCTATGGCGCCTCAAGTCCCGAAAGCCTGATGGCCGACCGGATCGCGCCACGCATTGCCGGGTTCGACGCGATTGTGGGCCCGGTCTTCAATCCGCTGCTCGGCCTGTTCGATTTCAGCGTGGTGAACATGCCCTTCGTGCTGCGGATATGGATCGTGTTCCTGGCCATCATGGTGCTCGGCGTGCTCGTCAGCCTCTTCACCCCGGCGCCAAAGGCCGCACAGCCGGTCATCCTGCGCGACATCGCGTTTCAGACCCGGCCCGGCTTCAACATTGCCGCATTGCTGGTTGTCGTGATCCTGATCGCGATCTACGCGGTTTTCTGGTAACCGACAGCAAATTCGAGGAAAGCCTTCATGGCGCAGTTCATACCGGTCGAGCCCTTCAATCTTGTCATCTTCGGCGGCACGGGGGATCTGTCGCGCCGCAAGCTGCTGCCGGCGCTTTATCATCGCTGGCTGGATGGCCAGATTTCCGAGGCGAGCCGGATCGTCGGTTCTGCGCGCACGCAGATGGGTGCCGGCGAGTTCCGGGCCTTTGCGCGTGAAGCCTGCCGGGCTGCAACCGGTGGGCCGGACTGGGATGCGTCGGCCTGGAAAGGCTTTGCCGCGCTGCTCGACTATCACACGCTTGATGCAACCGCTGGCGATGCCGACTGGGCCGGGCTTGCCGGCAAGCTCAATGGCGCTGTCACGCTCAATGTCTATTATCTCGCCACCGCGCCGGGCCTTTATGTGAGCATCGCGGCAGCCATGGATGCCGCAGGGCTGGCGACACCCAATTCGCGCCTTGTCCTGGAAAAGCCCATCGGCACGGACCTCGCCTCGGCCCGCGAAATCAATGCCGGGGTCTGTGCGCATTTCGAGGAGCACCAGATTTATCGGATTGATCATTATCTCGGCAAGGAGACGGTCCAGAACCTGATGGTGCTGCGCTTTGCCAACCTGCTGATGGAGCCGGTCTGGAGCCGTTCGGCGATTGATCATGTCCAGATCACGGTGGCCGAGGATCTCGGGCTGGAGGGGCGCGCGGGCTATTATGACAAGTCCGGGGCGCTGCGCGACATGGTGCAGAACCATCTTTTGCAGCTGCTCTGCCTGACCGCGATGGAGCCACCGGCGACGCTGGATGGCGATGATGTGCGCACCGAGAAGATCAAGGTACTCAAGGCGCTCAGGCGTTTTACGCCGGACATGGTCGCAAAACACAGCGTGCGCGGTCAGTATGGCGCCGGACTGGTTGGTTCCGGTCCGGTCAAGGCTTATCTGGAAGAGCTTGGCGAGGGGGCGGCCAGTGACACTGAAACCTTCGTGGCCCTGAAGGCGAATGTCGAGAACTGGCGCTGGGCGGGAGTGCCCTTCTACCTGCGCACGGGCAAGCGTATGAGTGCGCGCTGGTCGGAGATCGTCATTTCGTTCAAGCCGGTTCCCCATTCGATTTTCGGGGAGACGCGCACGGCGGCCAACAAGCTCGTCATCCGCCTGCAGCCGGATGAGGGCGTGCGCCTCTTCCTGCAGATCAAGGAACCGGGTCCGGGCGGCTTGCGGATCAAGGCGCTGCCGCTGAACCTGTCTTATGCAGAGAATTTCGAGTTGCGCTACCCCGATGCCTATGAGCGCCTCCTGATGGACGTGGTGCGCGGGAACCTGGCATTGTTCATGCGCCGCGACGAGGTCGAGGCGGCCTGGGAGTGGGTCGATGGGATCATTGCGGCCTGGAGCGAGAGCGAAATGGCCCCGGAAGCCTATTCGGCGGGTAGCGACGGGCCAGTGTCAGCCGCGCTGCTCATGGATCGCGACGGGCGCAGCTGGTAGAGGGTGTGTCCATGACGCTTGCCACATTCGAAACGCGCGAGGCGGCCGGCGCGCATGTCGCGGCATTGCTGGAAGGTGCGCTGCGCCAGCAGGTCGCATCAGCCGGGCAGGCGTGCCTGCTTGCGTCGGGCGGCTCCACGCCGGGGCCGGTCTATGAACGCCTTGGCGCCTGCGATCTCGACTGGTCGAAAGTGGACATCGGCCTGGTTGACGAGCGTTGGGTGGGCGCCGACGATCCCGCCTCGAATGCCGGACTTGTCGCGCGCACGCTGATGGCCGGGGCGGCGGGTGGGCCCCGCTTCCATCCGATGAAGACACCGGCCGCTCATCCGGCGGGGGCACTCGCCGACCGTGAACCTGTCTATGCCCGGCTGTGCGCAATGGCGCCGGTGGTCCTGCTCGGCATGGGCCCCGACGGGCATACAGCCAGCTGGTTTCCCCACGCAAGCGGGCTGGATGGGGCAATGGAACCGGGCAATGCCCGCATGCTCGGCGCAATTGATGCGCGCGGCTCGCAGGTTGCTGGAGATCACCCGTCGCGCATGACGCTGACGGCGCGGGCGCTGGCGTGCGCGGGGCTGGTGGTCCTGCTGATCAGCGGGGAAGACAAGCGCGTCGTGCTGGAAAACCGGGCGGCAGGACTGCCCGTCCATGTCGCTGAAAAACTGTTGGGCGCAAAGCTGAAGGAGGTCTGGGCACCATGACTGACACCACAAGACTGCACCCGAAAGTCGCGCAGGTTCTGGAGCGTATCGAGGACCGCT
>CAYXQV010000020.1:0-18452 GCA_964467505.1 uncultured Hyphomonadaceae bacterium
ACATCATGATCCTGCCGGCCTTCGGGATTATCAGCCACGTCGTGTCGACCTTCTCGAAAAAGCCGATCTTCGGCTATCTCGGCATGGCCTATGCAATGGTTTCGATTGGCGTCATCGGCTTCATCGTCTGGGCCCACCACATGTACACGGTGGGGATGAACCTGGATCTGAAGGCCTATTTCGTCGCGGCGACCATGGTCATTGCGGTGCCGACCGGCATCAAGATCTTCTCGTGGATTGCCACGATGTGGGGCGGTTCCGTCGACTTCAAGGTGCCGATGTTGTGGGCTATAGGGTTCATCTTCCTGTTCACGGTCGGTGGCGTGACCGGTGTCATGCTGGCCAATGCCGGTATCGACCATATTCTGCACGATACTTATTACGTGGTCGCCCATTTCCACTATGTCCTGTCACTGGGCGCCGTGTTCGGCCTGTTTGCT
The DNA here is from genome assembly GCA_964467505.1 of uncultured Hyphomonadaceae bacterium. Classification (GTDB taxonomy): domain Bacteria; phylum Pseudomonadota; class Alphaproteobacteria; order Caulobacterales; family Hyphomonadaceae; genus UBA5336. The sequence goes on from CAYXQV010000020.1 coordinate 441, forward strand.
GGCTGGTATTACTGGTTCGAGAAGATGTTCGGCGTGAAGTATAACGAGATGCTTGGAGCGGTACATTTCTGGCTGATGTTTATCGGTTCGAACGTGATCTTCTTCCCGCAGCATTTCCTTGGACTGAATGGCGCGCCGCGTCGCTATATCGACATGGCGGAAGGCTTCCAGTTGTGGAACTCGGTATCTTCCTTCGGCTACCTGATCACGCTGGTCGCCACGGCCGTGTTCTTCGTCGGCCTCGTCGAGGCGATGGTCCGGCGCCGCAAGGCCGAGGCCAATCCCTGGGGCGAAGGCGCCACCACACTTGAATGGACCCTGTCCTCGCCGCCACCTTTCCACCAGTACAACACGCTGCCGGTGGTCAAGTCCGAGGGTGGGCATTAAGGCTCGCTGAAACTCAGGGAGTCCCGGCGGCCCTCCCGGCGGCCGGGTCCTTGATTGGCTGGCGTCCGGGCGCAGCGAAGGCGTCGACCGGGATGCATCCGGGTAGGGAGGGCAGGCACCATGCACGCGAGCAAAAGGCACTTCATATCGACATGACCGACCATCCAATCAGCCCGGACCTGCGCATCGCGACTGCCGGCGATTATGTGCAACTCCTGAAGCCGCGCATCATGATGCTGGTGGTGTTCACGGCGGCCGCAGGTCTCGTCGCCGCGCAGGGCATTTCGGGCGTCCCGGTGCATCCCGTGATGGGCGCGATTGCAATCCTGGCCGTGGCGCTTGGTTCGGGCGCAGCCGGCGCGATCAACATGTGGTATGACGCAGATATCGACGCGATGATGTCGCGCACATCGACCCGGCCGATCCCGTCGGGCGCCGTGCCCAGGGAAGAGGCCCTTGCCATGGGCCTGATCTTGTCGGTCGCCTCGGTGCTGCTGATGTGGCTGGCCAGCAATGCCCTGGCCGCCGGGCTGCTGGGTTTCTCGATCTTTTATTATGGCGTCATCTACACGGTGTGGCTGAAGCGGCGCACGCCGCAGAATATCGTCATCGGCGGCGGGGCAGGCGCCTTTCCACCGGTGATCGGCTGGGCTGCGGTGACGGGCAACACGCCGTTTGACGCGTGGATCCTGTTTGCGATCATCTTCATCTGGACGCCGCCGCATTTCTGGGCACTCAGCCTGCTTGCGCACAAGGAATATGAGAAAGCTGGCGTACCGATGCTGCCGGTCACACATGGCGCCGCCGCAACACGCCGCCAGATCCTTGCTTATACGCTCGTGCTCGTCCCGCTCGGTCTTGCGCCGGTGCTGACCGGGCTTGGTGGGGCGATCTATGCCGGTGTTGCGGGGGTCCTTGGCCTTGTCTTTCTCTTACAGGCGGTGCGTGTGGCGCGCTCGACTGCCGGTGGGCGTGACGCCCTGCCGCGCGACAATCGCGCCGCTGCGAAGCTGTTTGCCTTTTCGATTGTCTATCTCTTCCTCATATTTGCAGCATTGATGCTGGAACATGCGGCCGGTCTCCACTGGCCGCTTGCCAAGGTGATATGATGGGCGAGCATGACGAGATCGAACGCGTGGAGCTGAGCGCGGAGGAGTTGACCGCGCGCAAGCGACGCAATCTCTGGCTGGCGCTGGCCCTGTTCGGCTTCGTGTTTCTTGTCGGCGCGACGACAGTGATCCGGCTCAGCCAGACCGGAATGGGACCAGACCAGGAGTTCTATTGGCACATCGACGATTAGCCTTTCTGCTCAGCGCGCTCGTGGCGGGTATGCTTGGCCTCGCCTTTGCCGCCGAGCCGCTTTACAGCACATTCTGCCGGGTCACCGGATTTGGTGGCACGACGCGGATTGCCGTCGCGCCGCCCGATGAGGTGCGTGACCGCGTCGTCAGCGTGCGGTTCGACGCCAACACGTCCGATGTGCCGATCCTGTTCCGCCCACTTCAGACCTCTCACGACATCCGGCTGGGCGAACACGGGCTGGCCTTCTATGAGGCGACGAATACCTCTGACAGCCCTGTGTCGCTGATTGCCAGCTATAATGTGACGCCGCACAAGGCGGGGCCCTATTTCAACAAGCTTGAATGTTTCTGTTTCGAGGAACGCGTGATCGGCCCTGGAGAAACGAAAAAGCTGCCAGTGGTGTTCTTCGTTGCCCCCGAGCTTGATGACAAGCGGCTTCTTGAGGATGTCAACACGATCACGCTGTCCTACACATTCTTCCGCTACGAGGACTGGCAGGGTGCGACCAAAGCGGCCAGCCTCGACTAGAGTGTTGCGGGCGGGGCATGGTGCAGGCTAAAACGCTCGTCGATCCGACACCAAACTGCAACGGGGTATGCCTCAATGGCCCATGGCGAAGTGAAGCACGACTATCATCTTGTGAACCCGTCTGCCTGGCCGCTGATCGGCTCGATTTTCGTGGCTGTCCTGGCGATGGGCCTGGTGACCTATACCAAGGGGCTTTTCGGGCTGGAAAAGGGCACGACATGGCTGATGGGGATCGGCCTGCTTGGCATCCTTTATGTCATGTTTGGCTGGTGGCGCGAGGTTATCAAGGAAAGCCGCGCCGGGGACCATACGCCGGTGGTACAGATCGGCCTGCGCTATGGCATGATCCTGTTCATCGCCTCCGAAGTGATGTTCTTTGTTGCCTGGTTCTGGGGCTTTTTCGAATTCGCGCTGTTCTGGCCGGAGCGGACAGCCGGCTGGGATGCGGCAAACCCGATCTATGCCGACAGCCTTCAGCGATTTGCAGACTGGCCGCCAGCGGGTGTTGAGACCTTCGACCCCTTTCACCTGCCGCTGATCAACACGCTGGTGCTGCTCCTGTCGGGCACGACGGTGACCTGGGCGCACCATGCGCTCCAGCATGATGACCGCGCTGGCGCCCGCAACGGCCTTATCCTGACAGTGGTGCTGGGCATGTTGTTCACCGCGCTCCAGGTGCTGGAGTACAGCCATGCCGGGTTTACCTATGATGGCACGCTTTACGGTTCAGCCTTCTTCATGGCGACCGGGTTTCATGGTGCGCATGTGGTGATCGGGACAATCTTCCTGGCGGTCTGCCTTATCCGTCTGATGATGGGCGGCTTCACACCGCAAAAGCATTTCGGCTTCGAGGCGGCAGCCTGGTACTGGCACTTCGTCGATGTCGTCTGGCTGTTCCTGTTTGCCTTTGTCTATGTCGCACCATTCCTGATCCTTGGTTAGCAGGCCCCGCGGGAGCCATGCGCGCCGGCTGGCCATCTGGCGGGCCGACATGAGCTGAGCGTGCTGAAAGAGCCATCATGCAGTTTCGCCCGCTTCCGCTCCTGACACTTTTCACAGTGGCTTCGCTCGCCATACTGGTCTGGCTTGGCAACTGGCAGTATGGGCGCTTCGTCGACAAACTCGACGGCGATGTTGCGCCCGGAGTTCCGGTTGAGCGCGTCAGTGTCGCCCTTGAGACCGGGCCGGAATTTCCCCTGCAATCGGTCTATGGCATTGCCGATGGAGAGCCGATCTGGCGCCACTATGCACCGGGCCGGGTGCTTCCCGATGGTGAGCGCGTGATCGCGATGGTCGGGGCAAGTGGCGGGCCGCGCCCGCGGCTTCCGCTGAGCCTTCCCGACAGGCTTGATCATGAGGCCGCACGGGTGTTTGAACGTGCGACATCGCGCAAGAGCGGGCGCAACCGCCCGCAGGAGAACACCTGGTATGTCTTCGATGCAGAAGGGATCCTGTCGCGCTGGGGGGGCGAGGCTGCCTCGGCCCGGCTTGTCGAGCCGTTGGAGATCACCGTCGTGTCGGCTGACAATCCGCAGCGCTCGCGGGTGACGCAAAACCCCTATGCCGCGCCAAAACCGATAGACCCCCTGCCACCGCAGCGCCATTTCGGCTATGCTCTGACATGGTGGGGTCTCGCACTGGCCCTGCTGGCGGTTTATCTCGCCTATCACCGCTCGCGCGGACGGCTGAGTTTCAGGAGCAAGCGTTGAGATATATCTCGACCCGTGGCGGCGCCGGACCTGTCGATTTCGTGGATGCGTGCCTGGCCGGGCTCGCGCCGGACGGCGGTCTCTATGTGCCCGAATCCTATCCGCCCATCGCGCCGGCCCGGCCTGATGAGCCCTATGCGCAGACCGCCGCGGGCATTCTTGGCAGTTTTGCTGGCGATAGCGTTTCGCCCCATGACATGCGCGCGCTGTGCGAGCAGGCCTATGACGGCTTTGCCCATCGCCTGGTTGCGCCGCTGGTGGAAGTGGCGCCCGACCGCTGGATGATGCAGCTGCATGAGGGACCGACCCTCGCCTTCAAGGATGTGGCGATGCAGTTCATCGGGCGGCTGTACGAGTTCGCGCTGGCACAGCGTGGCGAGACGATGACCATTGTCTGCGCGACCAGCGGCGACACCGGCGGAGCGGCGGCCGCGGCCTTTGCCGGGCTGGAACGCGTGCGGTTGGTGATCCTGCATCCCCATGAGCGGATTTCATCAGTCCAGCGGCTGTTCATGACCACGACCGGTGCAGGCAATGTCACCAATCTCGCAATTGATGGCGATTTCGACGACTGCCAGGCGATGGTCAAGCAGATGTTTGCCGACCGTGCATTTGCGGCGCGCGTGCGCCTGTCGGGCGTGAACTCGATCAACTGGGCCCGGATCGCGGCGCAGTCGGTCTATTATGCCCGCACGCAGGCAGCGCTGGGCGCCGGGCGCGCACTGCAGTTCATCGTGCCAAGCGGGAATATGGGAGATGCGCTTGCTGGCTATGTCGCAGCGCGCTGCGGGCTGCTGAGCGGGCTCGATATTGTTTGTGCGGTGAATGACAACCGCGCCCTTGCACAGGTGTTTCAGGATGGCGTGATGCATCGCACATCGGCGGTGGCGACACCGAGCCCGGCCATGGACATTTCGGTGCCAAGCAACCTGGAACGTGTGATCTTCGAGGCCGGCGCGCGCGACAGCGACCTTGTGGCCGGTCTTTATGCCGCCTTTGCCCAGTCCGGCGAGGTGGAACTGCCGGCGCGCGTGCGCGGGCCGCTCGGCTGTATGGGGCTGGCCGCGACAAGCATTGATGGCGCGCGCACCCATCAGGAGCTGCGAGCCGTGCAGGCCGAGACCGGCTGGCTCATCTGCCCGCATACGGCTGTCGGGATGGCGGCTGCGCGCGACCTGGCCATGACAGATGTGACGCAGGTCGTGCTTGCGACCGCCCACGCGGCGAAATTTCCCGAAACGGTGAAGGCGGCCACGGGTCGGTTTCCGGCGCTGCCGGAGCGTTGTGGCGCGCGCCTGGAGGCGGATGAAGTGTTCGAGCGCGTCCCGAACGAGCTTTCTGCGGTGCGTGATATGGTCGAACGGGCTGCGGGTGTGTGATGACCCTGCCTGCGGCCGGACAGACGCGTATCGAAACCGGCCGCCTCGTTATCCGCGCGCCCCAACGCGCTGACTATGATGCCTGGCGGGAGGTGCGTGCCTGCTCACGCGATCATCTCGAACCGTGGGAACCGCGCTGGCCGGCGGATGCGCTGAGCCGGGAGGACTGGAGCCGGCGCCTGAGAGCCTGGCGAGCGGGCTGGCGCAATGACCGGGCTTATGTTTTCGTGCTCCTGCCCAAGACTGGCGAGCGTATCCTTGGCGGCACGTCGGTGACCAATATACGGCGCGGCGCAGCGTCCACCGGCTCGCTCGGCTACTGGCTTGGCGAAAGTGCGCTGGGGCAGGGCTATATGCGCGAGGCGGTGTCGGGCGTCTGCGGATGGTGCTTTGACGCGCTCGGCCTTGAGAGGCTGGAAGCTGCGACCCTGCCGGAGAATGCGCGCTCGCGGCGCGTCCTGGAGGCGACAGGATTTGCCGAGGAGGGGTTTGCGCGTGGCTATCTCGAAATTGCCGGGCGCCGGCGCGATCATGTCCTGTATGGGCGACTTGCCAGGAACAGGCCGGAATGAATGACGGTCAGGGACCCCAGGCCTGCGAGGGTCGCTGGAGCTGGGACGGTCATGCGGGCCGGCTGGCGATGAGCGTGCCGCCGGGGTCGCCATTGCGTGACCTCAAGGGCAGCTGGTCGCAGGACGGCCTGGCAAGCCTTATTGACGGTCTGAGCCGCCAGCGCCTCGCGCGCAGCCTTGATGGCGGAGATATCAGCGTGAATTGCGCGCTGCGCCTGTCTGACGGGCGCCGTGTCCAGCTCGTCGGTGCGTTTCTCAGCGCAGGCGAAGCGCAGGGGCTTATTCTTTCGGATGAAGAGGTAGCGGGTGAGACCCTGGCCGAACAGGATCCGGGCCCGGAACTCGACCCGGTCTACCAGCCGATCATCGCGCTCACGCCGGGCCATCCGATTGTCGGCTTCGAGGCACTGGCGCGCTGGCGCGGCGAAGTGACCGGTCGGTTCGACGATGATGGCCTTGCGCTGAACATGCTCCTCAAGGCGGCTGATGCCCTTTCGACCTGGCAGGTATCGACCGGGCGCGCGGACCTGTTCGTGCATGTGAACCTGACCGGTCGCGACCTTGAAGAACCGGGACTGCCTGACCTGATCGCCACGTTGATCGAGGGCCATGGTCTTGCGCCTGGTGCACTCAAGATCGAGCTGACCGAACAGGCCGCGCTTCGCGATGTCGACGCAGCCCTGAATGCGGCCCACCGGATCAAGGCCGCCGGTGCCGGGCTCGTGCTCGATGATTTCGGGACCGGGCATTCCTCCTTCGCCTGGCTTGCCGACCTGCCGGCTGACGGGATCAAGATCGATCACGCGCTGACCTGCCGCAGCGGCGAGCCGCGCACGCGGGCGATCCTGGAATCGGTCACGCAACTCGGCCACAGGCTGGGGATGCGGGTCACGGCGGAAGGTGTCGAGATTGCGCGCGAGGCCGACGCACTCGCGCAGATCGGCTTTGACCAGGTACAGGGTTTCGCGTTTGGCCGTCCGGCAGGCCTGGCGCGCTCCTCGGCGCGGCTGGCTGCAAACCGGTCAGGCGCGCCCGGGTGAGGATTGCAGACGTCCCGACGACACACCGATGGCGTCGAGGGCATGTTCCCATTTCGCGTCGTGATCGACCCCGAACAGCACGGTCGCATCGGGCTTGCCGACAAGCCAGGCATTGTCGCGAAGCTCCACCTCCAGCTGTCCGGGCCCCCAGCCGGAATATCCAAGCGCCAGGGCGGCGCGCTGCGGCGCCTGGCGTGTCCCGATCGCGTGGAGCACATCGCGGGTTGCAGTCATGCAGATATTGTCGGCCACATCCATGGTCGCCCCCTCGCACTGATAGTCGCCGGTGTGCAGCACAAATCCGCGATCAGTGCCGACCGGTCCGCCATCAAGCACGTCACTTTCGGGCACCTCGATGCTCATGGGAATGTCGAGCTGGTCAAGCAGGTCGGGCAGCTTCAGCCCCTCCATGGGCTTGTTGAGCACGATCCCCATGGCGAATTCTTCGGTATGGGCACAGACCATGATCACCGCCCGCGAAAAGCGCGGGTCGCCTATGCCTGGCATCGCGATTAGCAACTGCCCTGTAAGGCTGGTATCCATGAGCTGATCCGGTTCCTGATCTCCCCACAATCAGGCTGAGCCAAATATGGTATTTTGGCAAGGGCGGATACCCCGTTGCCAGATGCTTGCAGGATTGCCATCTTGAGATCTGGCGCGCCAAAAAGAAGGATATGCGAGATGCCCGTAAAGCCCGGAGACAAGCTTCCCGAAGCCACATTCATGGAGATGACGCCCGACGGCCCACAACCGCGCTCGAGCGGTGATATCTTTTCTGGCAGGACGGTGGCACTGTTCGCCGTACCCGGCGCCTTCACGCCGACCTGCTCGGCAAAGCACCTTCCCGGTTTTGTCAACAAGCAAGCCGAACTCAAGGCAAAAGGTATCGACGAGATTGTCTGCACCTCGGTCAATGATGTCTTCGTGATGTCGGCCTGGGGCGAACAGGCCGGTGCTGGGGGCAAGGTGCGGATGCTGGCGGATGGCAATGGCGCATTTGCCTCAGCGCTTGGTCTTGAACTGGATGCGTCCGGATTCGGCATGGGCCAGCGTTCGCAGCGCTATTCGATGATCGTCAGGGACGGTGTCGTCAGCGAGGTTAATGTCGAGGACGGTCCGGAATTCAAGGTCTCTAGCGCCGACTATATGCTAGGCCAGCTCTGAGCAGGCTGCTGGAAAACGCGTCTCCAGGTTTTCCTCATCTGTTTCACGACAGTCCTTCCTGTCCCGACCGCCCCGGACCTGATCCGGGGTCTCTTGCCTGCGGGCCGGAAACAGGCAGGTCCCGGGTCAAGCCCGGGACAGTCGGATGTCCGGGGGCGTTTCAGAAACAGTCCCTTTGCGTTTTTCAAAAAAGCCTGCTAGCCGGCTTTTCAGCCGCCTGCCAAGCCGCGTGAAAATGCGCGCTGGCGCCAGTCTGGCGTGCCATCAAGGGGCGGCGCGACCGCTTGCTTGACGCTCCCGCCCCGCGGGCGCACTCTCCGGCGCCGTAAGACAGGGGCGAGGGCGTCATGGACAGTGCAACGCGGACCGGCATCTGGATCATTGCCACCGGGGTGATCATCGCGCTGTTGTATTTCGGCCGGTCGATCATGGCGCCCTTTGCGCTGGCGGTGTTCCTGTTCCTGATCATCGAGGGTTTTGCGACGATGATCGCGGAGCGCTTGCGCTGGGTCGGGCGGCGCTGGTCGCGCGCCGTTGCAATTCTTGTCGTGCTTGGTGGCTTCGTGGCGTTTGTCGCGCTCATGGCGAGGGGAATCGCCCAGTTTGGCGGGACGCACTCGGCCGATTATGAGCGCCGGATCAACCAGCTGATCGGTGATATCTATGGCGTGGTCGGGATGGACAATGCGCCGAGCCTGACCGAACTGATCTTCAATGAGCGCGGACAGCGTTTCGCTGCGATGATTGCCAATGAAATCGGTGAGCTTTCCAGCGATCTTGTCCTGATCGCGATCTATATCGCGTTTCTTTTCCTCGCCCAGGCCAACTGGTCGCGCAAGCTGGACCGGATCTTCATCGGGCGCGAAAACAGGGGCCGGGTGCGTGAAGTCGGCGACGCCGCGCGCCGTGGGATCGAGACCTATCTGTGGACGCAGACCGCGATTTCCACGATGATCACCCTGCTGACCTATCTGTCGCTGCGGGTGCTGGGTGTGGAGAATGCCCTGTTCCTTGCGGCCCTGATCTTCGTGCTCAATTACATTCCGACACTTGGCTCTATCGTGGCGGCGATGGTTCCGCCGCTGTTCGCGCTCGTTCAGCCCGAACTGCCCGCCTGGTTGCCGGCGCTTCCCCCGCGTGACACCTACCTGTTTGCCGCAATCGTGTTTGTGGTCGTGAGTTTCTGGCAGTTTGCGATCGGCAATTTCGTGCAGCCGCGGATGATGGGCGAATCACTGAACCTCTCAGCACTCGTGGTCTTGCTGTCACTCGCGATCTGGGGAGCCATCTGGGGCATTCCCGGAATGTTTCTCTCAGCGCCCCTGACAGTCCTCATCATGATTCTCTGTGCCCAGTCGAAATCCACCCGCTGGGTCGCTATCTTGTTATCATCCAACGGGCGCCCACGGTTTGGAAGTGTTCGCGAACAGGGCGCGAAGTGAGCGAACACCTGCTAAACTGCGACATCACTTCACTGTGACAGTTTTTTTCTTGCGTATGTGACCTGGATCATACATATGGAATTTACAGTTCTCGCGGTGCTTCAGGGTTCCGCGACACAAGTCAGGCCTCCGCGTGCGTCCCCCCACCCAGCCTGCGGAAGAGGCCTGAACCCGGACCCGCTGGACATGTCCCCGTCCAGCGGGTCCATTTATTTTCGGACATCAACGCACCGGCGCGTGGCGACGATCATGGCGCGAGGTCCAGGCGGCCAGATGGTTCAATCGGGTCGGAAACCGCCCCTTTTGACCATGATTGCCGCACGATCACGATCCGGGCAGCCAGAGTGAATTGTCCCGAGCCCCTTGAGTGACTAATGTCCCGGCCAGTCGCACAAAAATCCAGGATGGCCCCCATGTCCGCGGACGATCTCACGCAAATGAGTCCGAAACAGCAACTGTTCTCCCAGTTTACCGTGGAAGCGAGCAATGAAGATGTCGGTGGCCTTGGGCCCGACGACATTGACGCTCTTGCCGGGGAGCTCTGGGCGTTCGTCGAGGCTCGGGGCGAGACCTCAGCAACGCGTGTGCGCGTGCGCCTGGCCACCGGGGCAAACGCGCGCACGCTTGACCGGTCAGTCCTTGAGGCGGTTGGTCCCGACATGCCCTTCCTGGTCGATTCGCTGCTCAATGCGTGCTCGGCTCATGGCTTCGAGGTGCTCACCCTGTTCCATCCCGTCCTTGGGCTGGAAACGGGCGAGCGGCTATCGGCGATACAGATCCACCTGCCGCTGCTCACCGAGGCCGAAGCAGACAGTCTTGGCGAGAGTGTGCGTGCTACGCTGGCCGATGTCGCGATGGCCGTGGCGGATTTTCACGCCATGCGCGAGGCCATGGCCGACGAGATCCATCGCCTGGCCGGCGAAGATCATCTTGATGCGCAACGTCGCCAGGATGGCATCGATTTCCTTGAATGGCTGGAATCGGAACATTTCGTCTTTCTCGGCAAGCGCACCTACGAATTCCTGCGCGATTCTGAGGGCAATGTGCTGCCGGAAGAGCCGGAAATGGTCGAGGGCTCCAATCTTGGCCTGTTGCGCAATGAAGATCTCAACGTTCTCAACCGGTCGAGCGAGCCGACGGTTCTCACCCCGGAAATCGGCGCCTTCCTGCAACGCCCCGATCCGCTGATCATCGCCAAGTCGACCATGGAAAGTCGCGTGCACCGGCGGGTGAATGCCGATTATGTCGGTATCAAGCATTATGACGCACAGGGCCGGGTGAGCGGCGAGACGCGTTTTCTTGGCCTGTTCACTGCGGACGCCTATGATGAGACGGCGCGGTCGATTCCGCTGATCCGCCGGCGGGTGCGCGAAGTGATCGAGGCGTCAGGCGCCAATCGTGGCGGACACAGCGAAAAGGCACTGGCCAACCTGCTCGAGACATGGCCGCGCGACGAGCTTCTGCAGACTGACAGCGACACGCTGACGCCGATGCTGCTCGGCGCGCTGCACCTTATCAGCCGTCCGCGCCCGCGCCTGTTTCTGCGCTTTGACGAGTTCGACCGATTCGTTACGGCGATCGTGTTTGTGCCCCGCGAGGCTTACGACACGGCACTGAGGCGGAAGATCGCATCGCTTCTCGAAAAGGCCTTCGAGGGCGAAGTGACCGATTTCAAGCCGCGTTTCGATGCCGGGCCGCTGGCGCGCGTGACGTTTCATGTCCGGCTCGATCCCGGCCATCCCGAACCAGATGCGGCCACGCTTGAAGCTGCGATCACCGAAGTGGCGCACACCTGGGACGAGGCGTTTCGCGCCGCAATTGCCCATTCCGGTCTCAGCCAGGCCGCGGCTGCCGGTGCACTTTGCTTCCGCGGCGCGTTCAACGCGGCCTATCGCGAGGCTTTCGAGCCTTCCGAAGCGATCGAGGATGTGCGCCAGATCGCGCTCCTGAGCCATGACTGGCCGGTGCGTCTTCGCGCCTACCGGCTCGACGGTGATGGCGACCATGTCATCCGTGCCAAGATCTATACGCGCAGGAATTCCATCCCGCTGTCGCAATGCGTTCCGGTGTTCGAGAATATGGGACTGTTTGTCGAGTTCGAGACCGGCTACCCGGTTCGTCCAAACGGCAAACCGGCCGATGACGCGCCCGATACCTACTGGGTCCATGCCCTTTTGATGCGCACACGTGAGGGCACGGCCTTCAGGATCGATGATGTCTCGACGAATTTCGAGAAGGCATTCGTGGCAATCTGGCGTGGGCAGGCCGAAGATGACGGGTTCAACCGTCTGGTCCTGACGGCAGGTGCCGACTGGCACGAGGCGGCGCTGGTGCGCGCGCTGGCAGCCTATCGCAAGCAGAGCGGCATGGATCCCGCGCGGCTGACCCAGATAGAGGCGCTGAACGCCCATCCTGAGCTGACACGCGCGATCCTTGACCTTTTTGCGGTGCGTTTCGATCCGGCGCTTGAAATGGATCTCGATGCGCGCGCCGAGCGGTGCGGTGAAATCCGTTCGCAGGTCGAGACGGCGCTGGAAACTGTTACCGCGCTCGATAATGACCGTGTGATCCGCCGGATTGCCGATCTCGTCATGGCCCTGCAGCGGACCAATTTCTATCATGTCGCCGCCGATGGTGGCCCGCGTGCGACAATATCGTTCAAGATTGCCAGCGCGCAGGTGGAAGACCTGCCCGAGCCGAAACCCTATCGCGAGATTTTCGTGGCCAGCCCGCAGGTCGAGGGTGTGCACTGCCGCTTCGGGCCTGTGGCGCGCGGGGGGCTTCGCTGGTCGGACCGGCGCGACGATTACCGCACCGAGGTGCTCGGCCTGGTCAAGGCCCAGCAGGTCAAGAATGCGGTGATCGTCCCGGTCGGCTCGAAGGGTGGTTTCTTCCCCAAACAGTTGCCGGTGCTGGGCTCGCGCGAGGCGGTACGCGATGCCGGGATCGCCGCTTATCGCCAGTTCATTACCAGCCTTCTCGACCTGACTGACAATCTCGTTGATGGCGAGGTCCGCCCCCCGCAGGACACTGTGGTCTGGGATGGCGATGACCCGTATCTCGTCGTTGCCGCCGACAAGGGCACAGCGACATTTTCCGACATCGCCAACGAGATCAGCGAGGCGCACGGTTTCTGGCTCGGCGATGCCTTCGCCTCTGGTGGCTCGGCCGGCTATGACCACAAGAAGATGGGCATCACGGCGCGCGGTGGCTGGGAAGCGGTCAAGCGCCATTTCCGCGAGAAGGGCAAGGATATCCAGTCCGAGCCGTTCAAGGTGATCGGTGTCGGCGACATGGCTGGCGATGTTTTCGGCAATGGCATGCTGCTGTCGAAGCAGATTCGCCTGCTGGCGGCGTTCAATCACCTGCACATCTTCATCGATCCCGACCCCCAGGATCCCGAAGGGCTCTGGGAAGAGCGCAAGCGCCTGTTCGACATGCCCCGCTCCAGCTGGGCCGATTATGATACATCACTGATTTCCGAGGGCGGCGGGGTTTTCGAGCGCTCGGCCAAGTCGATCCCGCTGACGCCGCAGATCAGGGCGCTGGCAAATCTCTCGGCAGAACAGGTAACGCCGAACGAGCTGATCCACGCGCTGATGAAGGCTGATGCCGAACTGCTCTGGTTCGGGGGTATCGGAACCTATGTGAAGGCGCACGATGAAAGCCATGGCGATGTGGGCGACCGCTCCAACGACGCCCTGCGCGTCGATGCCCGTGAGCTGGGTGTCGAGGTGATCGGGGAGGGCGCAAATCTCGGCATGACGCAGGCCGCACGGATCGAATTTGCGCTGGCGGGCGGACGGGTAAACAGCGATGCGATCGACAATTCCGCCGGCGTCGACAGTTCCGACCACGAGGTCAACATCAAGATCCTCGCCTCCGAAGCGATCCGTCAGGGCGCCCTGGCTCGCGCGGAACGCAACACCCTGCTCGCAGCGATGACCGAGGATGTGGCCGCCCATGTGCTTCGTCACAATTATACCCAGACAGGCGCTCTCAGTCTTGCCGAGCAGCTCGCCGGCCCAGACCACGATGCGCTGGAGCGGGTGATGGTCGAGCTGGAAGGGCGCGGCGTGCTCAACCGGGAGCTGGAGGGGCTGCCAGACACCGCGCAAATGCACCGGCGAGCGGAAAATCGCCAGCCGCTCACCCGCCCGGAACTGTCGGTCATTCTCGCCTGGTCGAAGATCACCCTGTTTGATGATATCGTCGCCTCAGACCTGCCCGATGACCCGGCTTTCGAGACCGTGTTGCAGGACTATTTCCCCAGAGCCATCCGGACCTATGGTGAGGCGATGCAGGCCCATCGCCTGAAGCGCGAGATTGTCGCCACGGTGCTCGCCAACCGTATTGCCGACACGCTTGGCCCGGCCCTGCTGCATCGCCTGCGCGAAGCGACGCGCCATGACAATGCCTGCATCACCCGTGCCTTCGAGGTGGCCCGCCATCTGTTGTCCATGGACGAATTCGAGACCGCGTTGCGTGATCTCGACACGGTCGCGCCCGAGACGGCACTCGTCGCAATGCGCATCGATGCGAGCCGGGCCCTTTCGCTGGCGAGCGAGTATTTCTGCGCCCATCACCTGCAAGAGCCGGTGGGCTTTGTGATCTCCGCTTATGATGATGCGCTGAGCCGCTTCAAGGCCAGCCTGCGCGAGACGGCGTCATCATTTGCCGCAGCGAGGATCGAACGGCGCGCGCGCGCCCTGATGGTGCAGGACGTGCCCGAGCCGCTGGCGCGATGGTGCGCGGCAATAGGCTATTTCTCGCAGGGCATCGCGCTGGTGCCGCTCGCAGATGAAGCCGGCCGCCCGATAGAGCAGGTGGCCGATGCCTATTTCGAGATTGGCGACACGTTGCGGCTGGAGCGATTGCGCGTGGCGGCCGAGGAGGCGATTGGCGACGCTGGCTACTGGGACCGCGTGGCAACCCGCCGTCTGATCGACGACCTGCGCACCCAGCAGGTCGATGCCACACGGATTGCCCTTCACGAGGGCGGCGTGGCGGCATGGCTGGCGCGCCGTGAAAGCCACCGCGACGAACTCAATCACCGTCTCCAACAGCTCTCGGCCGGCCATGGCTGGTCGTTTTCCCGCTTCACCCTCGCCGCCGACGCGGTCCGCCGCTTCATGCATGCAGAAGTGTGACGGGGAAGACTCATCTTGCCCCGTCCCGCGGCTATCTTCCCCCGCTCGCGGGAGAAGTGCCCCGAAGGGGCGATGGGGGCATAGCGGACTCGCAGTTTTGTGAGTCAGCGTTTTGTGGCGGGCTCCGGCGTGCCCCCTCCGACCCGCTTCGCGGGCCACCTCCCCCGCTCCGCGGAGGAGGATAGAACCTGCGCCGGCCACCCTCATCCTGAGCAAGGTCGAGGGGCCCCGCGGGAGTTTTATCTTCCCCCGCGAGCGGGGGAAGTGCCCCGAAGGGGCGATGGGGGCATAGCGGACTCGCAGTTTTTGAGTCAGCGTTTTGTGGCTGTCGCCGGTGTGCCCCCTCCGACCCGCTTCGCGGGCCACCCCTCATCCTGAGCGATGTCGAAGGGACCACAAACGGGAACGATAAACCTGCTCCTCAGCTCTCTGCCGGGAGTGACAGCCAGTTTCCCAGGAGCGCGTGGCCGTGTTCGGTGAGGATGCTTTCGGGGTGGAACTGGACGCCGTAAACTGGCCGGCTGACATGGCGCACGGCCATGATCTCGCCGTCATCGGTGAAGGCGTCGGCGATCAGGGTCTCGGGCAGGTCATCGGTGCGCACGGCGAGTGAATGATAGCGCACCACCTCGAAGCGTTCCGGCAGGCCGGCAAAGAGCGGGCCGCCCGCATGGCGAATGTGCGAGCGCTTGCCATGTCGGATTTCGCGCGCCGTGACTACGGCCCCGCCCAGCGCCTGCCCGATGGACTGGTGGCCCAGGCAAACTCCGAGAATCGGCAGGTCGCCCGGCGCCTCGCGCACCAGTTCCATGCAGATGCCTGCCTCATTCGGCGTGCACGGGCCGGGTGACAGGACGATTCCATCTGGCGCGAGCGCGAGCGCGTCAGCGGCTGTCATGGCATCATTGCGGATCACGCGGGTGCGCGCGCCGATTTCTTCGAGATAGTGGACGAGGTTCCAGGTGAAACTGTCATAATTGTCGATGACGAGGATCATGGCGCGGCCTTACTGGTCATGCTCGAAGGCTGCGGCGAGCCCGGCGGCGCGTTTCAGGGCGCCGGCCTTGTGCAGCGTCTCGTCGAACTCGTATTGCGGATCGCTGTCGAGCACGACCCCGCCGCCCGCCTGGATGTGCAGCATGCCGTCCTTGATGATCGCGGTGCGCAGGGCAATGCAGGTGTCCATGTCGCCGCGCCAGCCGAAATAGCCGACCGCCCCGCCATAAATGCCGCGCCGTGCGGTCTCAAGCTCATCGATGATCTGCATCGCCCGGATCTTGGGCGCGCCCGACACCGTGCCGGCGGGAAAACCCGCAAGCAGTGCGTCCACCGCATCCAGCCCCTCGCGCAGGTTTCCTTCGACATGGCTGACAATGTGCATGACATGGGAATAGCGCTCGACGACAAAGCTCTCTGTCACCTCGACACTGCCATATGCGGCCACGCGTCCGACATCATTGCGGCCAAGATCGAGCAGCATCAGGTGCTCTGCCATTTCCTTTTCGTCGGCCAGCAGGTCGCTCGCCCGGCGCGCATCCTCGAGCGGATCGCCAGAGCGCGGCCGGGTGCCCGCAATCGGGCGTATCGCCACCCGGCCATCGCGCAGGCGCACGAGTATCTCCGGGCTTGAGCCGACAAGTGAAACCTCGCCCAGAACCATATGGAACATGAAGGCTGACGGGTTGAGCCGGCGCAGGGCGCGATAAAGGGAAATCGAGCTGCGTCTCCATGGCGCACTCAGCCTCTGGCTGGGCACGACCTGGAAGATGTCGCCGGCGCGGATATATGCGCGCGCGGTCTCCACCATTTCGAAATAGCGCGTCTTGCTGGTATTTGACGACAGTTCGACCGTGTCGCCAGCCTGGCGCGACATGCGCGGCGGCAGCGCGCAGGGCAGGTCAAGGCGCTGCTCAATGGCTTCGAGATAGGCCGTGGCGGCATCCCCGGCGTCGGCATCGAAGCGCACAACCAGAACGATTTCCTGATAGAGATGGTCAAAAATGATCACCAGTCTCGGAATCACCAGCAGCAGTTCTGGCACGCCGAGCGTGTCGACCGCGGTGATCGAGACCGGCTCGACATGCCCGATCATGTCATATCCGACATAGCCAAACGCTCCCGACGCCATTGGCGGAAGGTCTTCGCTGGCCTCCACATCGCGAGCGCGCGCGACAAACTGGCGCAGCGCGTCCACCGGGGCCGCATCCACCGGCACTGCGTCCTGGAAGCCGGGTTCCGGTGCGGTTTCTGCCCGGCCGTCAAGGATCCGGAACCATTCAAACGGGTCAAAACCGATAAAGGAATAGCGCCCCAGCCTCTCACCGCCGACAATCGATTCGAACAGGAAGGTGCCGGGCCGGTCAGCGCCCAGCTTCAGCAGCGCGGAGACGGGCGTTTCGGTGTCTCCGATGCGTCGACGGACAAACAGCCTCTGGGCGCTCATGGCTGCTCCGTGATCGAGGCCTTGTAGCGCTCGAGCGCACCCTGGTCAGCGCGCATATTCGTGGCGTTGCGAAATTCCACCTGCAGTGCCTCAAGGATGTCACCCCGCAGCGACTGTGTCAGCTGGCCTGCGACGACGCCGGAAAGCATCGCCACTTCGGTCTCGTCAGGCGGGTTGATCGCCGTCAGTTGCAGCAACGTCGCCTGCCCCGGGCCGGGGCCCTGGGCGATGACGATTTCGCCTTCAACCATGGTGAACAGTCGGGCCCGGAGTGAGCCGGGCATTTCGGCGCTGTTGCCCATGCGCGAAATGGGCTGGCTGTTGGTCTGCAATTGCGCGCCGACCTTTTGCGCCTCTTGCGAGAGACTTGACTGTCCGGCGGCGATCCTGGCCTCGGCATCACTGGTCCAGGCTCCCAGCTGGCTGGCAGCGCGTTCGGCGAGAAGGGCGTTGCGCACCCGGTCTTCGATCTCTTCAAGCGGGGGTGTGCGCGGGGGAAGAATGTCGCGAACCTCGATCAGGCTGATACCGGTTTCGGTCTCGATCGGGTCGCTGACTTCGCCCGGGTCGAGGCGGAAGGCGGTGGCCATCAGTTCGTCGTTTCGCGCAAGGCCTGGCATCGAAAGGCCCTCGCCGCTGCGGCCAGCGCGGGTGACGGGCAGGAATTCGATCACCGTGCCGCCGAGATCTGCAGCGATTTCGTCGAGCGCCAGTCCGGCGCCGATCAGGTCGAACACGGCCACTTCAGCCTGGCCGAACAGGGCATCGGCCTGGTTGAGCGCGACTTCCTCGGCGATCTGGCTGCGCACACTCTCGAAAGGGAGCGTGGCGCCCGGCATAACGTCTTCAAGGCGCGCCACCAGCCACAAGCCGTTCTGCTCGAACGGGCCCGCCAC
>CAYXQV010000021.1:0-8011 GCA_964467505.1 uncultured Hyphomonadaceae bacterium
CGAAGACGATCCGCATCGGCGGTGCAAGTGGCTATTGGGGCGAAAGCGACATGGCCGTGCCGCAATTCCTGCGCGCCGGCGGGCTGGACTATATCGTTTTCGACTATCTGGCCGAGATCACGATGTCGATCATGGCACGGGCGAGGGCGAAGGATCCTGCGCTCGGCTATGCCACGGATTTCGCTGCGGGCGTGGTCGGCCCGAACCTTGCCGCGATTGCGCGCAGCGGCGTGAAACTGGTGTCAAATGCGGGCGGTGTGAACCCGCGCGCCTGCGCAGACGCGGTGCGCGCGCTGGTTGCCGAGGCGGGGCTTGACCTGAAAGTTGCCGTGATCGAGGGCGACGACCTCTCAGGCCGGGCTGAAGCGCTCGCGCAGGCCGGCCATTCCGAGATGTTCAGCGGTGCGCCGTTTCCCGCACCCGCAAGGCTTGCCAGCATCAATGCGTATCTTGGCGCGTTTCCGATTGCCGAGGCGCTAGGCAGAGGCGCAGACATCGTGATCACCGGGCGATGTGTGGATAGCGCCGTGACGCTTGGGCCGTGCATCCACGAATTCGGCTGGGGCCGCGCCGACCTGGACCGGCTGGCGGGTGGCAGTCTTGCCGGGCACATCATTGAATGCGGTCCGCAGGCGACAGGCGGCAATTTTACCGACTGGCGTGATGTCGCAGACACGCTGGACGAGGTCGGCTACCCGATTGTGGAGATTTCGGCCGATGGCAGCTTCGAGGTCACCAAGCGTGACGAGACGGGCGGGCAGGTGAGTGTCGGAACCGTCAGCGAACAGATGCTCTACGAGATCGGCGATCCTAGGGCCTATGTCCTGCCGGATGTGACCTGCGATTTTTCCGCCGTCGAGATCGTCGCGCAAGGCGACAACATTGTGCGTGTGTCGGGTGCGCGTGGGCGGGCCGCTCCGGAGAGCTACAAGGTCTCGGCCACTTATTCGGATGGATACAGGGCCGGCACGGTGATGTTCTTCTATGGCGAGGAGGCCAGCCAGAAAGCCCGCGCCTTTGCCGACAGTGCGCTGGCGCGGGCGCGCGCGAAGCTGCGCAGTCTCAATGCGCCGGACTTTTCCGAGACCATGGTCGAACTTGTGGGCGATGAGAGCGTTTATGGCGATTTCGGGCGGTCCGATCCGTCGCGCTCTGTGGCCGTCAAGATCGCCGCGCGCCATGACGACCAGCGCGCTGCCGGCATTCTGCTCAGGGAGCTTTCCGGGCTCGGGCTTGCCGCGCCGCCGGGGCTTTCCGGCTTTGCCGGCGGGCGCTCGCGTCCCTCGCCGGTGCTGCGACTTTTCTCGTTTCTGCTTCCCAAGAGTGAGGTGGCGGTGTCTGTCGATCTGGGCACGCGGCGCTTCGAACTGGCGCGCGAGCCGCTTGCCGGAAGCGGTGAACAGATCGCAGGCGCGCCCGCCGAGCCGCCGGTGCCGCCTGTGCCGCCAGTGATCGAAGACCCGGTCGATGTGCCCCTGATCGCGCTGGCCTGGGCACGCTCGGGCGACAAGGGCAACAAGGCGAATGTCGGTGTCATTCCGCGCCGCCGGGAGTATGCACCCTATATCTGGGCAGCCCTGACCGAGGCATCGATTGCAAGGCGCTTTGGCCATTTCCTTGAGGGGCCGGTCGAGCGGTTCTTCATGCCGGGCACGGGCGCGATGAATATCCTCCTGCATGATGTGCTCGGCGGCGGCGGCATCGCATCGCTGCGCAATGACCCACAGGGAAAAGGCTATTCCCAACTCCTGCTGCAGACGCCGATCAGGATGCCGCGCGCGCTGGCTGAGGCATTGTAGATCCGTGGCCATTTTTCAGTCCAGAATTCGTACCCAGTCAGATGATTTCCGCCGCAATCGAGAGGATATGCTCGCCCTTGTCGGGAAACTGCATGATCTCAATGATCGCGGGCGTATCATGTCGGAAAGGCGCAAGGCCCGCTTCGAGGCGCGTGGGCAGTTGACGCCGCGCGAGCGCCTGGCCCGCCTGCTTGATCCCGGCCTGCCGTGGCTCGCCGTTGGCAACCTGTCGGGTTATCTCTCTGATGGCCGGCCGGAAGACCAGTCCCTGGCGGGCTCGACCGTGATCTGCGGGATCGGCTTCATCACCGGTGTGCGCTGCATGGTGGTTGTTGATGACAGCGGCATCATGGCCGGCGCCATGACAGGCTCGACCGCCTACAAGATCATGCGCTCCGAAGAGATCGCTCTTGAGCAGAAACTGCCCTATGTGCATCTTGTCGAAAGCGCCGGCGGGGACCTGATCAACTACACTGTCGAGGGTTTTTCGCGTGGTGGCGGCCTGTTTGCCGGGCAGGCGAAGCTTTCGAAGGCCGGCATTCCGATCATCTCCATCCTGCACGGTTCTTCGACCGCAGGCGGCGCCTATATGCCCGGCATGAGCGACTATGTCGTTGCGGTGCGCGGGAACGGGAAAGCCTTCCTTGCCGGCCCGCCGCTGCTGAAAGCGGCAACCGGGGAAATCGCCACGGAAGACGCGCTTGGCGGGGCGGAAATGCACGCTTCGGTGTCGGGGCTGGCGGAGTATCTCGCTGCAGATGACGGCGACGCGGTGATCATGGCGCGCGAAGTGGTTGACCGGCTGGGCTGGAACACGCGTTGCCCGCGCCCCGACCTGCCGGATGCCCCGCCGCCACTCCATGATCCAGACGAGATCGCAGGTATAGTGCCGGTGGATTACCGCATCCCTTACGATGTGCGTGAAGTGGTCGCGCGTGTTGTCGATGGGTCCGATTTTGCCGATTTCAAGCCACGCTATGGCGTGTCGACTGTGTGCATCCAGGCCAGGGTGATGGGCTATCGTTGCGGCCTTGTCGGCAATAATGGCCCGATTGATCCGGCCGGCGCGACCAAGGCGACGCAGTTCCTGCAACTGATGGACCAGGCCGACACGCCGGTCATCTTCCTGCAGAACACGACCGGCTACATGGTCGGCACCGAATATGAGCGCGCAGGCATGATCAAGCACGGCTCGAAGATGATCCAGGCGGTGACGAATATCGAGGTTCCGCGGATCACGCTGATGATCGGGGCGAGTTATGGCGCAGGCAATTACGGCATGTGCGGGCGCGCCTTCGGGCCGGACTTTCTCTACTCCTGGCCCAATGCCTCGACCGGGGTCATGGGCGGAGAGCAGGCGGCCACGGTCATGTCCATCGTCGCGGAGGGCGCAGCGAAGGCTGCAGGAAAGGACCCTGACCGCGAGGCGCTGGCCCGGCAGGAAGCTCATCTGACCGCTCTGTTCAACGACCAGTCCGGAGGCTTCTACACATCAGGCCACGACCTTGATGACGGCATGATCGATCCGCGCGAAACCCGCCAGACTCTCGGCTTCCTGCTTGCAACCTGTTGGGAGGGCCGCAACCGCGAGGTTCGCCGCAACAGTTTCGGCATTGCGCGGATGTGAGGGCTGAGATCATGACCATGCTTCCCGACACGACCGCAGTGGAAAACGAGCTGGAGAATGGCTGGCTGACCATCTGGTTCAACCAGCCGGATAATCGCAATGCGCTCTCAGAGGCGCTTGTCGCAGACCTGATTGCCACGCTGGAGGCGGTTCGCGAGGATCGCGGCGTGCGCGGCATCACGCTGCGCGGGCGCGGCGGGGTTTTCTGTGCGGGCGGGGACCTGAAGGCCTTCAGGGCTGGCCAGTCAGGCAGCCAGACGCGGGAAGACGTGATCGAGAGCTCGCGGCGCGGCGCCTGTATGTTCGACCTGGTCAACACCATGCCACAGGTGGTGGTGGTGATCATCGAGGGCGCGGCGATGGCCGGCGGCTTCGGCATGGCCTGCTGCGCCGATGTTGTGATCTGCGAGGCGGGCGCGCGTTTCGCGATGACCGAGACCGCGATCGGGCTGACACCGGCGCAGATCTCGCCCTTCGTGATCCAGAAGCTGGGCTATGCCACGGCGCGCCGGCTGATGCTGACGGCTGCGCGGTTTGACGGGCGCGAGGCCCACACGCTCGGCTTTGCGGACTTTGTTGGCGAGGGCCTTGCCGAGCTTGCAGCCCATGAACACCAGATCCGCCGGCAGGTCCTGGCCTGCGCGCCGGGGGCTGTCGCCGATATCAAGTCATTGATTCTTGCCCTGCCGGGCCTCTCGCGTGAGGCGGCCATTGAGGCGGCGGCAGAGAATTTCGCCGGCCGGATGCTGAGCGAAGAGGGCCGCGAGGGCGTGGCTTCGTTCGTGGAAAAACGCAAACCTGGCTGGAGCACCTCGCCATGAGGGCGATCAACACGCTTCTGGTCGCCAATCGCGGCGAGATTGCCCTGCGTGTGATGCGCACGGCCAGGTCGCTGGGCATTCGCACCGTCGCGGTCTTTTCCGATGCCGATAGCTGCGCGCCGCACGTGAAGTTTGCCGACAGGTCCATCCGGCTCGGCCCGGCCGAGGCGGCGCAATCCTATCTCGATATCGAAAGAGTTGTCGCTGCGGCGCTGGAGTCCGGCGCCGATGCCATCCATCCGGGCTATGGATTCCTGTCGGAGAATGCAGCCCTTCCGCGCGCCTGCGAGGCGGCGGGGCTTGTTTTCGTCGGTCCACCCGCCGGGGCGACCGAGGTGATGGGCGACAAGGCGCGGGCCAAGCGCGCCATGATCGATGCGGGCGTGCCCTGCGTTCCGGGCTATCAGGGCGAGGAACAGTCGGTCAAAGTTCTGACGGCGGCGGCGAAGGAGATCGGCTTTCCGGTGATGGTGAAGGCGTCGGCAGGCGGGGGCGGGCGCGGCATGCGGCTGGTCGACAAGGCTTCCGATCTCGGTGAGGCGCTGAAGCTGGCGCGTGCCGAGGCCGAGAACGCCTTCGGCTCGGGCGATCTGATCATCGAAAAGGCGATCATGCGCGCGCGGCATGTCGAGTTCCAGGTCTTCGCCGACACGCATGGCAATGTGATCCATCTTGGCGAGCGCGATTGTTCCGTGCAGCGGCGCCACCAGAAAGTCATCGAGGAAGCCCCGTGCCCTGTGATGACGCCGCAATTGCGCCGCGAAATGGGCGAGGCGGCGCTCAAGGCGGCGCGCGCGGTGGACTATGTCGGTGCTGGCACTGTGGAGTTCCTGCTTGGCGAGGATGCGGCGTTCCACTTCCTCGAAATGAACACCCGCCTGCAGGTGGAACACCCGGTCACCGAGGCGATTACGGGTCTGGACCTTGTCGCCTTGCAGCTTGCAGTGGCAGAGGGGCGCGCGCTTCCGCTTGGCCAGGAAGAGGTCAGCTTTACCGGCCACGCCATCGAGGTGCGCCTGTGTGCAGAAGACCCTGCAGCCGGTTTTCTTCCGGGTACGGGAGAGATTTTGCTGTTCGAGACACCTGAAATGGTGGGCATCCGCGTCGATGCCGGGATCGAGACGGGCGGCGAGGTTTCGCCATTCTACGACTCCATGGTGGCCAAGATCATCGCTCACGGGTCAACCCGCCAGGAGGCTCGCCGGCGGCTTGTCGCTGCGCTGGGCGCGACAGCCCTTTTCGGCCCGGCCAGCAATCGCGACTTCCTCATCGATGCGCTCGGGCGCGAAGACTTCATATCCGGCAATGTGCATACTGGCTTCATCGCCGACAATTACCCCGCCGGTGTGTTCGCACCCGGCGCGCCGGACCTGTCGGATGCCGCCCCGGCCATCGCGCTGCAACACCACCTTGCGGGCGGGCGCGCGCGCGAACGCGGCGTGCATGTCAGCCCGGAACTCATGGGCTGGTCGAGCGCGGGGCGTCTTGCCAGCTCGGCCCTTTACCGCATTGGCGCGCAAACCCTTGCCATGACCACATATCCCCTCGCTGGCGGGTTCGCGGTTGAAGCGGGTGAAGAGCTGTTTGACGTGCAGGTCGATACTGTCGGCGCGTGCACAGCCAGGCTCAGCCTTGATGGCACCGGAATGGACGCTGTGTTCTGCGAAGATGCCGGCGGGCAGATCTGGATGGCCGGGCCTGCGCGCAGCCTTCGGGTGGAGAATCTCTCGCTTCGCCAGCAGCCCGGCGAGGAAGCTGGCAGCGGCGGTCTCGTCATTGCGCCGATGCACGGAAAGCTGGTGGACGTGCTGGCCCTGGAGGGGGCGAGCGTGTCTGCCGGCGACCGGGTGGCCGTGCTCGAAGCGATGAAGATGCAACACCAGATCCTGGCCGAAATCGACGGGGTTGTGAGCGTGGTGACAGCGCAGGCCGGCATGCAGCTTGCCGCTGGCGATCCGATACTGGAAATCACACCCGCCGAGGCCTGAACGCCGCGTGCGGACCAAGGAGGAAAAAACAAATGGCAATGGTTCAGGCGGAAGATTTCCGCGCCGAGAGCGAAGCGCTTCACGGGCTCCTGGAGCCGGTCGATCCGGCGCTTTTCGATGAGCCGACACAGTTCAAGGACTGGACCATCAACAGCGTGCTCCAGCACCTGCATTTCTGGAACCTGATGGCGGGCTACCAGCTGACCGACGAAGAGGCGCTAAAGTCCAATCTCAAGGGAGTGATCGGCGCGCCCGGCGGAATGCGCGGTTTCGAGACTTCCGTGCTTGGCGGCCTGAAAGGCGCTGAGCTGCTGGGCGCCTGGCGCGAGGGCTTCAACAACACCGCCGATCTGTTCGCCGAGTGCGACCCGAAACAGCGCCTGAAATGGGCCGGCCCGGATATGGGCGCGCGCTCCTCGATCACGGCCCGGCTGATGGAAACCTGGGCGCATGGACAGGAAGTGTATGACCATCTCGGCGTGGTGCGTCAGAATGGCGATCGGATCGGCAATATCGTCATACTTGGCGTGAACACCTATGGATGGACCTATCAGACCCGCGGCGAAGACGTGCCTGGGCCGATGCCCCGTCTCGAACTGACCGCGCCTTCCGGGCAGGTGTGGACCCATGGCGAAGCCAGCGAGACTGAAAAGATCACCGGGCTTGCCGAGGAATTCTGCCAGGTGGTCACGCAGACCCGCAACATCGCCGATACCCGCCTTGACGTGACCGGGCCGAATGCAAATGACTGGATGTCGAAGGCGCAGTGCTTTGCCGGCCCGCCAGAAACACCGCCCGCGCCGGGCACCCGCTGCACCCGCCCGACGAAGGGCTGATACGCGCAAGGAAGCAAGAGGCCTCGCCGCGGCGCGGTGACCGACTATGTCCGACGTGTTAGGGGAGCGTTCGGGCAGGACGGAAGTGAGGCGCACAAATGGCAGCAAGCGAGTTCAGGGGTTTTGGCGGTGTCACGCTGAGGGCCGAGATCAGCGGCCTGAGCGATGATCCGGCCGTCCTGCTTCTGCACGGTGCCGGCCAGTCCGGCGAGGTGTGGCGCGACGTGGCCCAGGCCCTCGTCCAGGCCGGGCGTTATGTGATCAATCTCGACCTGCGCGGTCATGGCATGAGCGACTGGGCGCGCGATGGACGCTACGATCTCGATGTCTTCGTCGAAGACCTGCGCGCGGTGCTGGCGCAGCTTGCCGCGCGGCCGGTGATTGTCGGCGCGACGATCGGGGGCTGGATCTCTGCCGTCGCAGTCGGAGAGCAGGGCGGACATCTCGCCTCCGGCCTCGTGCTGGCCGATGCGCCCCCGCAGGTCGATGCAAGTGTGGCAGGACAGCTCAGCACGTCCCTGCAGGGGTTTTGCGGCCGGGCCGAACCCGGTCAGGGCTTCGACCCGCGGGTCCTCGAAGGGATCAATCTGGCGGCGGCAGGCCCGCGCATCGCATCGTCATGCAGCGAGATTGGCCTGCCGATGCTGTTCGTGCGCGGCGCTTTCAGCGAAATGACCGAGGCGGCCACAGCGCAGAGTTTTGCAGCCCGCCACGACAATGCCGAGACCGCGGAGATTCGCGAGGGCGGCAGCCTGGTGGCTTTCGAGCGGGCTGATCTTTTCAATGCCACGCTGCTGGAATTTCTCGAACGGCGCGTGCCGCGCTTCCTGCCCGATTACCGTCAGGGCTCGGATGCACGCACATTGCGCGATGCGCTGGGCTGTTTTGCCACCGGCGTGACCGTGGTGACCGCCATGAGCGAGAGAGGCGAGCCGGTCGG
>CAYXQV010000021.1:8111-18352 GCA_964467505.1 uncultured Hyphomonadaceae bacterium
CTGCATGATGGCGGCGACCATGTGATTCTCATCGGCCGGGTGGAGCGCGCGAAATACGAGCCCCGGCGCGATCCGCTGCTCTATTTCAAGGGACGCTACCGCCGGCTGCACTTTGCCTGAACGCCGCGCGCGCGAGGATCACGACTTGGAGTCGCGCCCGAAATTCGACTCTGCGCTGTCCTGACCCGCTTCGATAATGGCTTTCCGGATCCCGCGCGCGCGCGAGAATTGCGCCATGAGCGCTTCGCCGTCGCCCCAGCGTATCGCGCGCTGCAGCGCTGCGAGATCCTCACTGAACCGCCCGAGCGCTTCGAGCACCGCGTCCTTGTTGTTGAGGAAGACATCGCGCCACATGACCGGGTCGGACGCGGCAATCCGGGTGAAATCACGAAAGCCACCCGCAGAATATTTCACCACTTCGCCCTCATCCACGCTTTCCATGTCGTAAGCCGTTGCCACGATATTATAGGCAATCAGGTGGGGCAGGTGGGAGGTGATGGCCAGGACACGGTCATGGCGGGATGCATCCATGATCTCCACGCGTGCACCAAGCCGTGTCCAGAACGCGCTCAGCCGCGCCATGGCTGCGTCATGATCGCTCCCGCCGGCGTCTTCCAGCGGGGTCAGGATGTGCCAGCGGTCCTTGAAGAGACTGGAAAATCCCGCTTCGGGCCCTGATTGCTCGGTGCCGGCAATCGGATGGCCGGGGATCAGGTGAACATGCGAGGGCGCAGCTTCCTTCATGCAGGCGATTGCCGCAGCTTTCACCGAGCCGACATCGGTCAGGATGGTGCCCGGCCCCAGCGCGGGCGCGCAGGCAGCCGCGGCTTGTCCCAGCGCGCCGGGCGGAACGCACAGGATCACGCATTCGGCGCCCGATGCGGCTGCTTCAGCGCTCTCGCAGACAGTCCCAAGCCCCAGCTCGCGCGCGCGGTTGCGCACATCGCCGCTGGCATCGAAAAGTGCCACCTCCCGGCAGGCTGATCGCTCGGCTGCAGCGCGCGCGATCGAGGCCCCGATCAGGCCGGTGCCGATAATGGCGACGCGCTCGAAGACGGGGTCACTCAACGTGTCGCTCCGGCGTCGCGCTCGCCAAAGGCTTCCAGGACGGCGGTGTTGGCCTCGCGCGTGCCCACCGAAAGGCGCAGGCAATCGGGAAGGCCATAGGCATCGAGCCGACGCAGGTAAAGACCGCGCGCGCGAAGAAAAGTGTCAGTTGCGCGCGCCGCGTCTGGGCCACCTGCAAACCGGATGAGCAGGAAATTGCCGACACTCGGGGTGATCTCGCGCCCCTCTCCGGGCAGGCCATCCGAGAGGCGGGCAAGTTCGCTCGCATTATGGAGCTGCGAGGCCCTGACAAACTCATGCTCACTGATTGCTGCGATGCCGGCCGCCTGTGCGAGGCTGGAGACGTTGAAGGGCCCGCGCACGCGGTTGAGCGCGTCGATGACAGACCCGGGTCCGAACGCCCAGCCGAGGCGAAGCGCGGCCAGTCCGTGGATTTTCGAGAAGGTGCGCGTCATCAGGACATTGTCGCTCTGGGCGGCCAGTTCCAGCCCGCTGGAATAGTCATTGCGCGAGACATATTCGGCATAGGCGGCATCAAGAACGAGGAGGATATCCTCGCGCAGCCCGGCATGCAGGCGCCGCACCTCGTCGAATGGCAGATAAGTGCCCGTCGGATTGTTGGGATTTGCCAGGAAGACAATGCGCGTGCGATCGCTCACCGCGTCGAGCATCGCATCGACATCCGCCGTCAGTGAGCGCTCTGGCACCGAGCGTGTCACCGCGCCCGATTGTTGGGCGACAAGCTGGTAGACAAGGAAGGCATGGGCGCTCTGGACGATCTCGTCGCCGGGGCCGAGATAGGCGCGCGCGAGAAGCTGGAAAATCTCGTCGGAACCCGCGCCACAGATTATGCGCGCAGGATCGAGCCCATGGACGCTGGCGATGGCCGCGCGCAGTTCTGCGGAGCTGCCTTCGGGATAGGTTTCCAGGTTCCTGCATGCCCCGGCCAGCGCATCGCTGACCGCCGGGGCGAAGCCGAGCGGGTTCTCATTGGCCGAGAGCTTGTAGGCTCCCGCCATGGCCTCGCCCGGCGTGTAGGGCGCAATGTCGAGGATATTTGCGAGCGGTCTTGGCCCACGCGGCGTGCTGTCTGAAAGGTCCATGCAAGTCCGATTGAGCCCGGCAGGCGCGCGCGTCAAGTCTCGATGGCTGGCCCCAGGTTCTGCTCCCTTGATTCGCGCCGTGCGCGCCAGACCTGGAATGCGATCACAAGGGCGAAGAGTGTCAGCGCAATGAGTGGCAACCAGACGCGCGCCTGCTCTCCGGCAATCTCACCGAGCGCATGCATGAAGCCGAATGTGGCGCCCACATAGGACGCGGCCGCAAGCACCATGAAGATCGAGTACTTCACGAATGGCGCCCTGAAATAGCCTGAAGCAATATAGAAGGGGATGCGCGTGCCCGGCACGAAGCGCACCATCATCACGCTCGCGCCGAGACGTTCCACGACGCGGTCACGCGCGCGCTGCACGGCCGGCTTCTCGGCAAATTTTCGCGCCCACCCATAATGGCGCGCTGCGCGGCCTGCCCAGTATTTCCAGGAATCGCTGAGAGACAGGCCGGCAAGCACCGAAACGAACAGCCAGGCCGGTGCGCCAAGCCCGCTGACCGATGCCGTGGCCGCTGCGATGACGGCGGCATCCTCCTGGACGAAGGGTGCCAGCAGCAAGGCAGCATAGATGCCCCAGGGATGGGCAACGAGAAATTCGGGCAGGTTTTCCATCAGTCTTATCCTGATCATGCTGGTCTGCGGACTGGATCATATGTCGGGAAATTGCCAGTCACGCCTGCGCGAGCAAGGCAATTTCGCAGAGCACATGGACACGGCCCGGAAAGACCCTAGAAAAAGCGCGATGCATGATGCCGCCCGCCTCACACCCGACGATCTCCAGCGCGTCACCTTGCCCGGCGCCTTGCCGCTTGACTGCGGTGATGTGCTGGAAGGCGTCGAGATTGCCTATACGACATGGGGCCGGCTGAATGCGGACCGCTCCAATGCCATCCTGCTGTGCCATGCCCTGACTGGTGACCAGTTCGCCGCCAGCGTCAACCCGGTTACGGGCCGGCCAGCCTGGTGGCCGCATTTCGTCGGACCGGGCCGGCCGGTCGATACCGACAGGTATTTCGTGATCGCCAGCAATGTGCTTGGCGGCTGCATGGGCACGACCGGGCCGGCCTCGCTGGCGCCGGACGGTGAGCCCTGGGGGGTGCGTTTTCCGGTCATCACGATCAGTGACATGGTGCGCGCCCAGCGCGGGCTGATCAGTGAGCTTGGCATTGACAGCCTTCTGTCGGTGATTGGCGGCTCGATGGGCGGCATGCAGGTGCTGGAATGGGCTGTGCAGGCACCCGGGCAGGTCTTTTCGGCCCTCCCGATTGCCACGACTGCGCGCCATTCCGCCCAGAATATCGCGTTTTACGAGGTCGGACGCCAGGCCATCATGGCCGATCCGGACTGGCGCGGGGGCCACTATCTCGCCGAGGGGTGCAGACCCGATCGCGGCCTCGCCGTCGCGCGCATGGCCGCGCACATCACCTATGTCTCGGAAAGCGCGCTGAAGCGCAAGTTCGACCGGGGCCTGCAGGACCGGGCCGCGGCAAGCTTCAGTTTTGATGCCGATTTCCAGATCGAGAGCTATCTGCGCCATCAGGGCCGCAGTTTTGTCGACCGTTTCGACGCCAATTCCTATCTCTATGTCACGCGCGCAATGGACTATTTCGACCTTGCCGCCGGCCATGGCGGACGGCTTGCCGACGCCTTTGCCGACCTGCCGGTGCGCTTTTGTGTTTTCTCGTTTTCCTCCGACTGGCACTACCCGCCCGGCGAAGCGATGGAGCTGACACGCGCGCTGGTCGCGGCAGGAGCCGATGTCAGTCATATCGAGATCGAGACCGACAAGGGCCATGATGCCTTCCTGCTTGACGAGCCGGGATTTGAAGCGGCTGCGGCCGGGTTCCTGCAGGCATGTGCCCGCCGGCGGGGACTGGACCTTTGAGCGCGCGCGCCGACCATCTGGCAATTGCCAGCCGGATTGCGCGCGGCGTGCGGGTTCTCGATGTCGGCTGCGGGGAAGGGGAACTGCTGGCGCTGCTGCGGGACCGTCAGGGCGTGGATGCGCGCGGGCTGGAGTTGTCGAGCGATCTTGCCGGACGGGCGCTGGCGCGTGGGCTGGCCGTTATCCAGGGTGACGCGGACAATGATCTCGATATCTTCCCCGATGACAGTTTCGACATGGCCATCCTCTCAAAGGCGATCGAGCAGATGCGCGATCCGGCCCATGTGCTCGGCCAGCTTGGCCGCATTGCGCCGGAAGTTGTGGTCAGCTTTCGCAATCTCGGGCGCTGGTCGCGTCGCTGGCACCTGATCTGGCATGGGCGCATGCCGGCCCCGCCATCCTGGCATGACGCAGATGCGCTGCACCCCTGCACGGCAAGCGACATGGTCGCGCTGGCCCGCAGGCTGGGGTTTCACACCCGCGCGATGGCCCCGGTCGATCGGGGAAAGGTCGGAGCGTTTCGAGGGTCAGGGCTCGCCCGGCTCAACTGGAGCGCTGACGAGGTGATCCTGCATCTCTCGCGGTGACGCTTTGGTCAGGCGGCGAGCGAGACCACCCTGTTTCGCCCGCTGCGCTTGGCATCATAAAGCGCCTTGTCAGCGCGCCCCATGAGATCGGCCGGCGTGTCGCTGCCATCATGAAGCGTGGAGACGCCCGCTGACAGGGTGATGTCCAGTCGCCGGGGCACCTGCGAAACGTCGAACGGTTCGCTGGCGACCGACAGGCGCACGCGTTCAGCCGCCGCACAGGCCATCTGCACCGGCGTTTCCGGCATGATCACAAGGAACTCCTCCCCGCCCGGGCGGCAGACGATATCCATGGGCCGCACATTTGCCTGCAGCCGGTGGGCCACCTCGCGCAGCACATCATCACCGGCGCTGTGGCCCCATTCGTCGTTGACCTGCTTGAAATGGTCGATATCGAGCGCAACCACGGACAATGGCGTGGCGCCAACGAGCGAGCGCTGCATCCACTGGCTGAGCTGTTTGGTCATGTAACGACGATTATAAAGACCAGTGAGCTGGTCTATGACCGAGAGTTCCAGTCCGCGGTCCACGCGCTGGCGCATGATTTCGATATAGCGTGCGCGGCGGGCCTGGGTGCGCACCCTTGCCAGCAGTTCCTGCGGATCGACCGGGACCTGGATAATATCGCTGGCGCCCAGTTCGAGCCCCTGGGCGGCGCGCTTGTGGTCGTGTGGTTCGGCGGCAAGGATGATCGAGATCGCGCGCATGCTTTCACGCATCCGGAAATGTGCGCAGATCCTGAGCGCATCAAAACTCTGCCCGGACAGCGAAAGCAGCAGGATGTCGACGCCGCCGCTGGCAAGGTCCCCCATGTCGCCAGCTTCCAGCAGTGTGCTCACCTTGTGGCCGGCAGCGCGCAGGATTGCCGCACAGCGTTTCGATGCGCGGGGACTTTCATCGACAACAAAGACCCGCGCCGGGCGCGCAAGTTCAGTGGTTTCGTTATCGTCCAGCGCGCCTGCCGCCACACCGCTTGCCTGACGCTGACGCAGTTCGGATGCCACCGTGTTGTAACGTGAAAGCGCTGCGATTCTCGAGTCGAGGGCAAAATCACTGACCGGCTTTGTGAGGAAATCCTCTGCGCCGCACTCAAGCCCTTTCACGCGGTCTTCGATGTCTGACAGCGCGGTGACCATCACCACCGGAATGTGCGCCGTCCGCGGGCCCTGCTTGAGCCGCCTGCAGGTCTCGTAGCCGTCCATGCCCGGCATCATCACATCGAGCAGAATGATGTCGGGCTGCTCGCGCTCGGCCAGTTCAAGGGCGCTGTAGCCGTTTTCCGCAAGCATCACGACATTGTAGTTCGCTTCCAGCTTGGCCTGCAGCAGCCGGCGATTGGCTTCGATATCGTCGACGACAAGGATGCGCGAGCTCATGCAGCCTCTCCCCTGGGGATCAACTCTGCCACGGCGCGCTGGAAAGAGGCCATCTGGATGGGTTTCGACAAATAGCCCTCGCAGCCTGCCTCGCGGACCCGCTCCTCGTCTGGCCGGGTCGCAAAGGCCGTGACCGCCAGGACCGGGATCGATTTGAGTTCCTCGTCATCCTTGAGCCAGCGGGTGATATCGAGGCCGGAGACTTCCGGCAGCTGGATGTCCATGATGATCAGGTCGGGCTTTTCCCGGCGCGCGATCTCGAAGGCCTCTGCACCATCGCGCGAGCTGAAGGTGCGATAGCCGAAGGCATCGAGCAGGTCACAGAACAGACGCATGTTGAGTTCGTTATCCTCAACGACGAGTACCGACTTGGCGGACGTGTCAGACATTTTCCTGTCCCGGCCTTGCGAATCTCCACGACTCGACTTGCTGGCCCCTGCATGACGCCAGAGTCTTAACCTTTATTTACGCCGCCACGATGACATGATAGCAAACCCCTGAACGAGAAGCGAACAAAACCGTGGCGACGCTTTGCCGAGACTGCGCGCAGATAATCCAGGATACCAGCGTCTCATGCAGTCAGTGCGGACGCCAGCGCCTTGTGCGCCATGACCGGCTGACGCACCTTTGCGTGGCCCATGTCGATTGCGATGCGTTCTATGCCGCCATCGAGAAACGTGACCGTCCGGAGCTGCGCGGCAGACCGGTGATTGTCGGCGGGGGACGCCGCGGAGTGGTGGCGACCGCCTGCTATATTGCGCGCCTGTCGGGTGTGCGCTCGGCCATGCCCATGTTCAAGGCGCTGCGAGCCTGCCCTGATGCGGTGGTCGTCAAGCCCGATTTCGAACGCTACCGTGCGGCCGCTGACAGCATCCGGGAAAAGATGCTCGCCCTGACACCGGCCGTCCAGCCGGTCTCGATCGACGAGGCGTATCTCGATCTTGCCGGGACCGAGACCCTGCACGCGACCGCGCCGGCTGCGCTGCTGGCGCGTCTGGCCTGCGAGATCGAGCGCGATGTCGGCATCACGGTTTCCATCGGCCTGTCGGCCAATCCCTTTCTTGCCAAGACGGCAAGCGAGATGGATAAGCCGCGCGGTTTCTTCGTCATTTCGCCAGAGGAAGCGCCACGATTGCTTGCGCCATATAGGGTAGGGCTCCTGCATGGGGTCGGCCCGAAAATGGCGGCGAGACTGTCGCGCGACGGATTGGACCATGTGGCCGATCTCCAGCGCGCAGGGCTCAAGGGCCTCATCTCGCGATATGGCGAGGCCGGCCTGCTTCTTCACGATCGTGCTCATGGGATCGACACGCGGGTGGTGACCAGCGGTGCGGCGCGCAAATCTGTCTCGTCGGAAACCACGTTTCCCGAGGACATCTGCGGGCGCGAGGCGATGGAGGATTTTCTCTGGCAGGTTTGCGAGAAGACGGCCTGGCGGGCAAAGTCGGCCGGCGTTGAGGGCGCAGTCATCACGTTGAAGCTCAAGACGCGGGACTTTGCGAGCCTGACGCGGCGCGCCACGCTGACCGATTCGACACAGCTTGCAGGCGTGATCTTCCGGGCTGCGCGCCCCTTGCTGTTGCGCGAACTGGCACCTGATCGCTACTGGCGCCTGATCGGCGTGGGGCTGAGCGGGTTGGCACCGGCACGCGCCGATGGCGCCGATCTGCTTGATCCGGGCGTTGCAAGGCGCGCTGCTGCCGAGCGCGCAAGTGACGCGGCCCGACGGAAATTCGGCCCCGATGCGGTCCGCTCTGCCCGGTCGCTGCGCCTGGACAATCGCGGCAAGTGATCCTGAAGGGGCGAGGTGACAAGGCTCGGGCCGGCAGGGTTTCCCCAACCGGCCCGACTGTTTTCATGTGCCGGTCAGGCGTCGCGCAGCGCGCTGATGATCGCGTCCACGGCGCTGTCAGCTTTCTGGCGCATTTCGTCATCGGTTGCATCCTGTATCGGATGGGCAACCAGGACATAGCGCGCATCGTTCATCCCGAGCGCACGGCGCTGGGTTTGCGCAGCGTCATCGAACTCGCTTGAGGCGATGGTCACCGCCGGAAGGCCCTGGGTTTCAAACCAGACAGTATCGTGCAGACTGCACGTCGTACATGACCCTCAATCGGCGAGCGCTTCGATGACGTAATCGCACTCCTCGCGGATGGTTGCGCGCAGCGCGTCGGGGCAGGGCTTGGTGAAGGTCGGCTTGGTATAGCGCCGGATAGTGACGTCCGGCAGGGCCTCGCCAAGCCTTGCTTCGAGCCTGTCGAGCAGGACATTGCCGCGCGGCTTGCGGATGTCGAGCAGCGCAAGCACACCGCCCAGTTCTCCCTTGCGCGTGGCAATGGAACGCGTGACCGGTTCG
Organism: uncultured Hyphomonadaceae bacterium; assembly: GCA_964467505.1. Lineage (GTDB taxonomy): Bacteria > Pseudomonadota > Alphaproteobacteria > Caulobacterales > Hyphomonadaceae > UBA5336. The sequence continues at coordinate 16,495 of CAYXQV010000021.1, forward strand.
CGCTCATCGGTTGGATCGAGAATTGTCGTCATTGGTTCTCCCTTTTCTGGTTATCGCAACAAGAGCTTAACCCAGATCGATCTTCCGCGACACCGAAACCGACCCGATGTCGCCTGTGGCCCAGCCATGGAAAGCGGCGGAAAACTTGCCCGCCCGCGAACCGGCCACGGCGAGATGGATATATTCCTCGCCGGCAAATTTCGGCGCGGGCGCGTCCAGATCGTCCTTGCCCATCCTTTCGGCCTGCGCTTTGGAAATGCCGGCGCCCGACACCTCATCGGCAACCATTTCTCGCAAGGGACGGCTGGTGACGTCCTGGATGCGCTGGCGAAGCTGTGTCTTCGAATAGACGCCATCGCGCATCAGCGTGTCGATATGTTCCGGGCAGACCACGAGCAGCGCGTCCACTGGCAAGCGGTGCAGTTTTGGCAGGAAGACGCCCTCCAGCCCCATGCCGAGGGAGCCGGCAAGCTGGTCGGGCTCGCGCGAGTCCTGGTCGACAATGTGCACCGGCCCGCCCGTCATGGCGAAGACCGTGACAACGGACTCCTCACGCGCAAATCCGCGCTCGACATGCAGCGGATCCCACGGGCTGTACTCTTCCCACTCGGCAAAGCACATCGTGAATTTCATCGGATTGGAGAGGGTGGAGCGCTCGGTGCCACCGGGCCGGGCCCCGCCGATATTGCGCACCGCAAGGCGCAGCGCGCGCCCGATGGTGGCATTTGCGCGGTTGTCGGGGCCCAGCGCGCCGAGCCGGTAATTCATCCCGATCCGCTCGCGCACCGGCCCGTTGACGACCATGACCGGAGAGGCGCCCATGGTCGTTGCGGTGACGCCATGAATGTTGAACGCATCGGTGCACACCGCTTCGACTGCAGCGATGACGACCGGCAGGTATTGCGGCAGGCAGCCGGCCATGACGGCATTGATCGCAATCTTCTCGACCGTGGCATCGCCCATGTTCGGGGGCATCTGCGCGATCACGTCCTGCGCTCCGCGATGGGTTCCCTCCAGCATGCGAAGGACGCGCTCCGGGGTCGGCGCCACAAGTGGCAGGCCGTCGGAAAAGCCCTGGTCGAACATGAACTCGGCGACATCGTCGGCGCTTGCGATCTCGATGCGGCGGGCATGGATCGGGCTGCCATCAGCGTCTGCGCGCAATCGGTCGGCGATTGACGGGTCGAGATGTTTCGATCCGCAGCCCGGACGCCAGTCCGGCAGGGCGTCCCAGTCGATCTGCGCGGCCGGCAGGCCGGTTTCCTGCGCCATTTGCTGGCTCAGCGCGTGCCATTCCGATTTCACGAAACCCTCGAACCGCGTGGCGATCACGCCCTCGCCATCGGTCCAGAAGAGCGCAGGAACCGCCTCGAAATCCCATTCATAAGATGTCCGGCAGCCGGTCTCGTCCAGCAACGGCATGGACAGGGCATGGCGGTCGCGAAACACGCTGTTGCCAGGGCCCGACTGGCTGAGCAGCCAGACATCCGCGTGCGCGCCATAGGATCTGTGAAACGCTTCAAGCAGCGGTGCGGCCAGGTTGCAGGTCTCGCAATCTTCCTTGACAAAGCAGACCAGTGCCTGCCGCCCGGTCGGGAAACTGCGTTCTTTCCCCTTAAGATCGGCGAGGGAAAAACCGGGCTGGCGATCTGGCATGGCAGGCCCCTTTCAATCCTGATTAGGGGTCAGCCAAGCGCATGTGTCCAGCCCTTGCGCGGGGGAAATCCGCGTATCGGCTGGTGCAATGGCGGAGGTGGATGGGAATCGAACCCACCACGCGTCTCCTCGACGCGTCCATGGTTTTGAAGACCAGGGAAGCCACCAGACTCCAGTCACCTCCAGCCTGCAATCAAGCTTA
>CAYXQV010000022.1:0-1364 GCA_964467505.1 uncultured Hyphomonadaceae bacterium
GTGCGCCCTGCCGGCACGAACCGACCGCCTGAAGCATGGGTGACATCGCAACCGGCCGCGACAGGCCGCTTTGCGTCAATGCTCGCGCGTTACGGTTTTCCCAGGGTGAGCGTTGTCAGCGGCGCGCCGGCGGCAGGCAGGAGCTCGGCAGGCTCATCTGCGTAGAGGCTTGGCCATGGGGCATCGCGCGCGACGACTGTCTGGTAATTGCCGAACCCGTTGAACCGCCCGGCCATGGCGCGCCCATAAGCGCCGATATTGCCGAATTCGAGATAATCGCCCTCGCAAAGCGCGGCCGGCAGGCTGAGTTGATCGGGAAACCTGTCTGCACTGTCGCAGGTCGGTCCATAGACCGTCCAGTCCCTCACCTGCCCCTCGATCAGACCGCGCGGTCCAATGGCGCGAACCGGGAAACTCCAGCGCTCATGCACGACATCGTAGAGCGCCCCGAAACTGCCATCATTGAGATACAGCGCGCCGTCATGGATGCCCTCGATCCGGACAAGCAGGCTCTCGGCCTCGGCCACCAGGGCACGTCCAGGCTCGCACCACAGCGCGGCATTTTCCAGCACTTTCATATCCTCGAAAGCGCGGGCGATAATATCGGCATAGTCGCCAAGTGCCGGTGGTGCGAGGCCACCATAATGCCCGGGAAAACCGCCCCCGACATCGACAATGTCAACGGTCACGCCGGCGGCCACGATAAGGCGCGAAAGATCGGCCATCGCCGTGTGCCAGGCTGGTGGTGACAGGGCCTGGCTGCCGACATGAAACGACACGCCAAGCTCCACCGCCGCAGCGCGCGCTGCCATGAGCAGACCGGGGGCATCAGGTTCGCTCGCGCCGAACTTGCCGGTCAACGGAAGGGTTGCCCCATGATTGGACACGCCCACACGAACCAGCAGTGTCAGGTCATCGCAATGGCCAGTGGCATCGAGGATCTTGGCGAGCTCATCATGGGTGTCGAGCACGAAACGCCGGCAGCCAAACTCATGATAGGCGCGCGAGATGGCGCGGCGGTTCTTGATCGGATGCATGAATGCGAGCTGCGCGCCGGGAAAACGGGTCGCGATCAGTTCGGCCTCGTCCTCGGAGGCGACATCAAAGGCCTCGATACCCGCCTGCCAGAGCGTGTCGAGCACATGATACGACGGGTTCGCCTTCACGGCATAGAAAGGCCGGGCCGGAAACACGTCGCGAAACCAGCGTGCCGATGCGCGCAGGCGCTCCGGGCGAAAGCAGAAGACGGGCTTGTCAGGCGCACAGCCGGCCACAAGCTCGAGGGGGGAACGGACGGTCTCCATCGCGTCTCTCCAGTGACAAGGGGCAAAACGGCCCGGTTGCGACTGGCGTTAGTGCGCGGC
>CAYXQV010000022.1:1464-9697 GCA_964467505.1 uncultured Hyphomonadaceae bacterium
CGGGTTTTCAGCATCCTGCTAGATAATCGCGATTGAAAAGGATGAGCTTTATTCCGACCGATCTGCGCCGACAAAGTGGTCGGAATATTGCGACGCCGGAACAAGCCGATAAGCTTGCGCCAGGCGCAGGAGAAGCCTTTCCGCGCCTTGTCCTGCGCCATCGTCGTCTTGTGTTGCCGGTGCGCGCTGATGGACAATCAGGTCGACAAGCGCGGCCATCTCCTGATCCTTGAAACAACCCCGCAGACCCTGGTCGAGACGGCCATCGCCCCTGGCGGCCGCCTCTGCCTGTCGCTCGAACCGGCGGGCGGCGGCGAGGACTGCCGGTCGAAACTTCACGGGCAAGACCCGCGACACCGCCTCGTCGAGCGCCGATGTCGTGCCCCCGATTGGCGGGTTTGAAACAAGCGCGCGGACACGACCCGGCATTGTGGCGCTGCGCCGCCGCGCGGCTGTCGCGGCCCAGATCCAGCGTCCGGAATTTTGCGGATCGGGGGCCAGTGAACCATCTGCCCGCAGAAGTCTGAAGCTTGTGTCACTGATCACGCCGATGTGCCGGGAGCGCTGGTCACCGCGCCGCCAGACGGCCCAGCCACCCGCGCGCCGCGCCACATAGCCACCGCGCTGCAGTGCGCGAACCAGCCGCTCGCCCCGCAGATTGCCGGTCATGCCGCACGCGCATGATGTAGCGGGACCACGCTTCGCAACCCGTCTTCGACCTGCTCCATCCAGGCATCGAAGTCCGGATCGTCGCGCCGGTCCTCAACCGCATGGCAACCATGCGCAACCGTCGACCTGTCCCGGTCGAATGCCCGTGCCACACGGGCCAGACTCATACCCAGGCCGACATGGCACAGATACATCGAAATCTGGCGGGCAAAGGCCTCTGCCGGACTGCCACGTCCGCTCGCCAGGATCGAGTCGGTGCGCAATCCAAGCGCGTACGCCGTAAGACCGGCGGCCAGATGCGCCCCGTCCTCGTCCTTCAATCTTTCTCGTTTGTCCACATCACCGCTCCCTCGCTGCAGGCAACCCCTAGCCTAAGCCAGCACAGGATGTGTAGGACACCGTTCCTATTAAATGAATAAAATGCTTTATTTACGCGGCAATAGAGCTGTAGAGGCCAAGGATAAGAGCAGAATCAGAACTCGTCTTCCGATCTTTGAAACTTGCAATCAACTCGTCGTGGCAAAGAACGAGGCGTCCGGGACGAACGTCATCTGCGATTGGCATTCTCAACCATGCGTGGTGTTGGTGTGTCGTGACCGATTTTACCAATCCGCCGGCGGGTGCCTGCGCATCCAGGCTTTCACCGATACCCAGGCCCCAGATTTCCGCCATGTCCTGCGGCAGGCTATCCAGTCTGCAATCCTTGAGATTGCGTCCCGCAGCCTCGCAGAGTGCAGATCCCGCCAGCCTGAACCTCGCCGGGCCGGCAGGCGGAACTTCCATGATCGAGAGGTTCGCCAGATATGCCCGCAGGACCCCGGCATCGATATCCCTCTTGCGCGGACATCCCGACGGCGAACGCTGACGCAGCCGGTGCCAGTAATCGAGCAATTCCACCTGCGCCTTTGTCAGGCCTTGAAAGCCTGTAGATGTCATGGTTCTTCCGCCCCAACCGATTCGCTTTAACGATGTCTGAATCGATTTGGGTCAACAGATCAAGTACAAACTTGCATCCGACCGTATTGGCCCGCCCATTGAACAGTTACGTGAACGCGATCACCAAACGACTGTAAACTATTCGTCCTTGGTGCGTCCCTGGCCAAGCCCCATCCGTTTGGCAAGGTCGGAGCGCTGGCGCGCATAGGCGGGCGCAACCATTGGATAGTCGTAAGGCAGGTTCCACTTTTCGCGGTACTCTTCTGGAGACATGTCATATTTCGCGCGCAAGTGCCTCTTGAGGGACTTGAACTTCTTGCCGTCCTCAAGACAGATCAGATAGTCATCCGTAATCGATTTGCGCACGGAGACAGCAGGTTTCTGTTCTTCCAGCGGGGATTCGGCAGAGTTCAGGCCAATCAGGGACTCGTGGACGCTTCTTATGAGATAGGGCAGTTCGGAACTCTGAACGGTATTGTTGCCCACATAGGCCGCAATGATTTCAGTCGCCAGTTCTATCGCAACACCTTGCGAATGTTGACCCAGGTTTTGTTCCGACATCTTCTTACCTCCAACCCCGTACATGACAGTCTGGTTAGAGTAAGATGCAACTGGATGTAAACAGGGCAAATGCAGTGAAAGACAGTGCGCAGGACCGACTTGAAAAAGCCAGTGTTGAGAGCGCTGTTCAGCCGACTGTCACAAAGGCGAGCAGGAGAACCACGCCCAACAGGGCAGCCGTCCAGATCGCCATCCCGCCGGTGAGCGGCCCGCGAGAGAGCACGCCGCGGGGGCTGAAAGCCGCCTCGATACGGTCATAGGCGTGCGACGACAGCCTGCCGAATGATGCGGTCATCGCCGGCCCTGCCTTCTGCCACACAGCGCCTGACCACGATGCCATCCCATGCCCAAGGCGGCGATACAGCCAGTCGGTGTCGAGGATCGTGCCCGGCTTTTCGGGTGGATAGAGCGCGAACCGCTGGAGCAGCATGAAGGCGAGAACGGCCAGCACGAGAAGCTGCATCTGGGTCAGGATATGCCCGGCAGTATAGGGCTGGTAGCCATTTGCGACATCGGGATAAGGCAGCAGCGAATACAGCCAGCCATAGCCAAACCCACCGGCCAGCGGCAGCCCGATCAGGATGCAGATCGCCGCAGCTATCCCCATCGCAAGCAGCATGTTGAACGGCGCTTCCTTCACGCGCTTGCCGCTGTCATGCCCGAAAAAGGCGAAATACGGGATCTTGATCCCGGAATGCTCCAGCACACCAGCGGAGGCGAAGAGCAGCATCAGCCAGGCAATGACATAGCCCTCATGGGCCACAGCGCTCATGGTCATCGACTTGGCGACGAAGCCGGAAAACAGCGGAAAGGCCGAAATCGACGCTGCGCCAATCAGGCAGAACAGCGCCGTGAACGGCATCGACTTGTAAAGCCCGCCAAGCTCGCTCGCCTTCGCCGTGCCCGTGCGGTACAGCACCGCGCCCATGCTCATGAACAGCAAGGACTTGTAGATGATATGGGCAAAGGCATGGGCAGCAGCCCCGTTGAGCGCGAGCTGGCCGTATTCAGTCGACAGTTCCGCAACCCCGATGGCGCAGACCATGAAGCCGACCTGGTTGTTGAGGCTGTATGACAGCACCTTGCGCAGGTCATTCTCGATCACGGCGAAGAAGACCGGGAACACAGTCATTGCGGCACCGACCCAGATCAGCAGGTCGAGACCCGGAAACAGCCGCGCGAGCGTGAGCACGGCCAGCTTGGTCGTGAAGGCCGAGAGCACCACGGCCCCGACCACTGTTGCCTTTGGATAAGCATCCTGCAGCCAGTTGTGCATGAACGGGAAGGCCGCCTTGATGCCGACAGCGACAAGGATCAGCGTGGCACCCGGCGCATCGAGTGACTGGAAGGCGGTCAGGTCGAGCGAGCCTGTCGCCTTGTAGACATAGACGATCCCGTTGAGCAGCAGCACGCCGGAGAGCACCTGTATCACCAGGTAACGCATGCCCGCATTATAGGCTGCCTGCGTTCCTGCCCGAAGGATCAGGAACACCGAACTGACTGCCGTCAGCTCCCAGAACACGAACAAGGTCATCAGGTCGCCGGCAAAACTCGCCGCCACCGCCGCGCCGGCATAGGCCATCGCCATGCCATCCTGCAGCCTGTCATCGGTGTGCAGCGCATAGATCGCGTTCAGAAGCGCCGCGATCAGAAAGGCCAACCCGAAAACGAAGTTGAGACTGTCGACCCGGTAAAGAACAAATTCCAGTCCGAGCGCGTTTGCCGTGGCAAGATCAAGCTCCCGCGGCGCCTGCGTCAGCATGATGATACCAACAACCGGCGCGGCGATCATGAGCGCCTGGCGAACCGGCTTGACCGGAACCAGAACACCGACAAGCCCGACCAGCACCATCAGGAAGCCCGGATTGACCTGTGAGAGGAGCGCGCTCATTTGCCCTCCTCCAGGTCTTCATCGACATCAGCCGGCATCGTGTCGGCCTCGTCATAATAGTCCTCGCGCCGCCGCAGCAGCGCGCCAAGCGGCCAGCCCGAAAGCACGGCAAGCGCAAAACCGGCAAAGCCCCACAGCCCGTAAAAGCCGGTCGCACTGGCAAATGAGACATATTCGCTGCGCTCGACGGTCAGATCCACAAGCACGAGAAACACTGACAGCATGATAACGCCAATCAGCAGTATGGCCGGCGTATGCCGGGCCGACACCCAGCCGAAAAGCAGCCTTGCAGCAGGATGCATGTCGCCATCATCGGATGGCGTTGCCGTTTCGGGCTTGTCCGGCTTGATGAAACGCCCGGCGGCATCGCGTTCGGGCGCGCTGTCATCGCTCATGGCGTGCCTCCGTTGATCAGGCCGACCGCTGCGTCAGGACGCTCGCCCATGGCCGGCAGGAGAAATTCAGACATCGGGCCAATCAGGAAGAAAAGCACCAGGCACAGTATCGCGGTGAACAATGGCGCGGCCACGGTAAAGGCCGGCGCACCGCCAGGGCGCTTGTAGGCCGCAGGCTCGGGACCGCCCTGCGGCGCCATCAGCGCCAGGATCGGTATCGGCAGGAGATAGGCGATGTTGAGCAGTGACGAAACAATCAGAACGACCGCGACATAGCCAAGGCCCGCATCCCCAGCACCCTGCATCAACTCGTATTTCGGCCAGCTTCCGGCCAGTGGCGGGATGCCGATGATCGACAGCGACCCGATAAAGAAGGCAATGAACACCAGCGGCATGCGCCGTCCAAGCCCGCGCATCTGGGAAATGTTTCCCACACCTGTCGCGACATAGATCGCGCCCGCGCACATGAACAGAGTGATTTTTCCGGAGGCATGCGCGGCGATCTGGAGGGCCCCGCCCATGAACCCGGCTGCATCCGCGAGCATCGCACCGGCCGTGACATAGGAAAGCTGGGCAATCGTCGAATAGGCGAGACGCGCCTTCAGATTGTCCTTGGTCATGGCGATCAGCGAGGCGACAATGATGGTGAAGCACGCCACCGCAAGGATGAATTCGCGCGAAGGTGTGGCGTTGAGCAGGTCCTCGCCGAATATGTAGACAGACACCTTCAGCACCGTGAACACGCCGGCTTTCACAACCGCCACGGCGTGCAGCAGCGCAGATACCGGTGTGGGCGCGACCATCGCATTGGGCAGCCAGAAATGGAACGGCATCAGCGCCGCCTTGCCGATGCCGAACGCAAACAGGATCAGCAGAATGCTCGACACCAGCGGAGTGACGGCCGGGTTGCCCGCCAACAGGCCGCCGGGAACGAAATCGAGGTTTCCGCCAGCCAGAACGAAGGTCCAGGCAATGGCGAGCAGGAACAGGCCGATCGAGGTGCCCAGCAGCGTCATCAGGTAGATCCGCCCTCCCCTCTGGGCCGCAGCATCTTCCTTGTGAGCGACGAGCGGATAGGTCGAAAGCGTCAGCACCTCGTAGAAGACAAACAGCGTGAACAGGTTCGCCGACATGGCAACGCCCATCGCGCCAAACAGGGCGACCGCAAAACAGATATAGAAGCGCGTCTGGTTGCGCTCCCGATTGCCGCGCATATAACCGATCGAATAGAAGGAATTGACGATCCACAGCCCGCTTGCGACCAGCGCGAACAGCGCGCCCAGCGGCTCCAGCCTGAAGGCGAAGGTCAGCCCCTGCATCGCCGCGCCTAGCACCAGGGCCGGTTCGTCGCCGCCCGACACCTGCCGGGCAAGCGCGATGGCAGTCACAAACAGGGCCACCGCGCCGGCAATCGTCACCGCCTCGCGAATATTCGGAAACCGCCCCGCGATGAAGATCCCCGCTGCCGTCAGCAGGGGTATCACCAGTGCCAGGAGGATCAGGGTTTCACCACTCACCTGACACCTCCCCGGGAAAACACCGCCGCCGCCGCATCCTCGGCGAGCCCGAAGACCGGCGCCGCGTCAATACCGATCCAGATAGTCGACAGCGCAAGCACCCATAGCGGCACCAGAAGCAGCAACGGCGCCTCCTTGCGCTGCTTGCGCGGATTGGCGGGCGCGTGAAAGAAGACCGTTTCAAGGATCCGCCCCATATATATGACGGCGAGCGCGCTGGAAAAAACGATCAGCGCGGCAGCCCACCACCAGCCATTCTCGAAAACGGCCGTCAGAAGCGCAATCTTCGACTGGAAACCCGCCGTCAGCGGAACGCCGATCAGCGACAAGGCGCAGATTGCAAAGGCGGTCATCGTCCAGGGCGCCGAGCGGCCAAGGCCGGCGAAATCATCGATCCGCGTGCCCTGATAGGTCAGCACGACACCGGCCACCGCCATGAACAGCCCGCCCTTCATCAGCGCGTGGTTCACGAGATGAAAGAGCCCGGCGGTCAGCCCTGCCGCCGTCGCAAGGGAGATGCCGAGCAGCATGTAGCCAACCTGCGCAACAGAGGAATAGGCGAGCGTGCGCCGCACATCGCTCTGGAAAACCGCCTGGAAGGAACAGATGACCATCGCCGCCACGGCCAGCGGCATGAAGATCAGACCGAAACTCGCCAGTTCGAAACTGAACTCGGGCTTGAAAACCGTGAACAGGTAGCGGATCAGCGCATAAAGCGCGACCTTGGTGGCCGTGGCCGCCAGGAAGGTCGTCACGAAACTCGGCGCATAGGCATAGGCGCCCGGCAGCCATTGGTGCAGCGGCCACATCGCGGCCTTCAGGCCAAGCCCGACAATGATGAAGGCAAATCCGGCCTGCACCGTGCGGCTCTGCGTCAGCTCCGGGATCATGCGGGAATAATCGTCCATGTTCAGCGTGCCCGTGGCCGCAAACAGGAAGCCGACGCCGATCACATAGAAGGTTGCGCCAATCGTCCCCATTACGAGATAGTTGAACGCCGCAGGCAGTGCGCGCCGGTCACGGCTCGCGCCAAGTGCGACCAGCACATAGGTCGAGATCGATGAAATCTCCAGGAAAACGAAGAGATTGAACGCATCGCCTGTTGACGCCACGCCGATCAGGCCCGTCACACAGACTAGGTAGGTCGCATAGAACAGGTTCTGCTTTTCCGCGCGGATCTCCGCATTCACCGTTGGCCAGGAAAAGATCGCAGCAAGAAACGCAATCGCCGTCACGAGCAGGATGATCATCGCGTTCAGCGCATCGATCCGGAACTCGATACCGGCCGGCGGCTGCCATCCGCCAAGCGCATAGGAGACAATCGCCTGTTGCTGGACCAGACCCATCAGGATCAGCGCCATCAGGAGCGAGGCCCCGGTGGCAAGGATCGACAGTATCCAGGCCGACCGGCCGTTTGGCAGGAACACGCCCAGAGTGGCGCACACGAGCGGCACGACCACGGCCAGCGGCGCAGCATGATCGATCGCCCAGGCCGGCGCGAGGGACACTATCCAGTCAGTCACTGCGTAGCCTCCGTGTCCGGCGCGTCCAGTTCCTCAGCCAGCGCCACATCGATATCCATCGCGCGCACTTCATCGGACTCAATCGTTCCGTAGGCTTCACGGATTCGCACCACCAGGGCGAGCCCCACCGCCAGCGTCGCCACCCCGACCACGATCGCGGTGAGGATCAGCACGTGCGGCAGCGGATTGGAATACACATTCTCCAGCGCCGCATGACCCGCTTCGCCGCCATGTGCAGCTTCTGCACCTGCGCCGTATCCGCCGGCCGCATGCGGGGCCTCGCCATGCTTCTTGATGTCCCCGCCCATCAGGATCGGCGGCGTCCCGCTCGCCACCTTGCCCAGCGTGATGTAGAACAGGAAGACCGAGGTCTGGAACACTGACAGCCCGACGAGACGCTTGATCAGGTTGTTGGCCTCGAAAGTGATGTAGAGACCGGTCATCATCAGCGCGATGATGAGCCAGTAATTTCCACGTGCAGCGATGAATTCCAGCATGAGGCTACCAGTCCTCGTCGGAAATCTCGGCCACGCGGCCGGCAAAGGCGTAAAAGATGGTCAGCATCGAACCGGCGACGCCAAACAGGACCCCGAGCTCGATCAGGATGATCCCGACATGCTGGGCCAGGTGGCCACCCTCCGGCTCCTCGAAAAGCGCGTTGTATTCAAGATAATTCCCGCCTCCAAAGAGGGCCCAGACGCCGACGCCGGCATATAGCAGCACGCCGATGGCTGCCAGGCC
>CAYXQV010000022.1:9797-18053 GCA_964467505.1 uncultured Hyphomonadaceae bacterium
ACCTCACCCAGCGTGTCCATGCCCCGATAGCTGGCAAGAACGGAAGTCACCACATTCGGGAAGCCCATTTCGCCATAATGGCGTTCCAGATACTCTTTGCCGACCCCGGTATTGACCGGCGAATGAGGGTCACCCAGCGCCGGCAGGTCCACCGTCGCATAGATCAGCACTGCCCCGGTCACGACCACGACAAGCAAGGGCGCCACCCGTGAAAACCGCTTTTCCGCCTTGGCCGTGCGCGCTGTCAGCAGCATCGCCCCGAGCAGCAGTGCCGTGGATATTCCGGCGCCGACAGCCGCTTCGGTGAAGGCGACATCCACCGCATCAAGGGCCACGAACCATGTCGCAGAAACAAGCGAATAGACGCCCGAGAGCATGACGATCGCAAACAGGCTCCGGATCCGTGCAATCGCGACGCCAACCACGAACAAGATCATCAGGAGCAGGAAATTGGCGAGGACAAGACCGGCCTCACCGCCATGGATGCCTTCCATTTCAGCCCTCCTCCTGGCCCGGTTGGCCGCGTGCGCGCGCACCGGTGACCGGTTGCACCCCGGCGACATGAGCCGCATTGGCGATTGCATGTGATGCGGTCGGCCCGGTGAGGAACAGGAAGACCCAGATCGCTGCAAGCTTGAACACTGTCAGCAAGTCCGGCGACATCAGTCCCATGCCGACGAGCAGGAGCGTCGCCCCTGACGTGTCTGTCACACTGGCCGCATGCATGCGTGTGTAGAAATCGGGAAAGCGCAGGACGCCCACCGTGCCAATCAGCGCCAGCGCCGCGCCGACAACGCAAACAAGGCCGCCGGCCCAGGGACGCCAGGCATGGAAGGCTTCGACGATGGCGTTCCAGATCTCCATCAGTCCACCGCCTCCTCGGCCGACCTGGCCGCAGGCGTGCGCGCGAGTGACACCTGGAAAGAGCGGTAGCGGAAGAATTTCAGGATCGCGATCGTGGAAACGAAGTTGATCAATGCATAGAGCAGCGCAATGTCGAGGAAGGCCGGTCGCCCCATCACATAGCCCAGCACACCCAGGAGCAGCAGTATCTTGGTCGACAGCGAATTGACCGCCAGCACGCGGTCATAAAGCGTCGGACCGATCAGCGCGCGCAGGAGCATCAGCAAGATGGCAACAAGAAGTCCGAATGTGGCGATCGCAAGAAGGTGGTTCACCGGTGCCCCCTTCCATCCGCAACTGCCGCGGTGCGCCGGTCCATTTCCTCAAACGCGTCAGGCTCGGAATCTTCTTCATACAGCGCGTGAACCAGCAGCCTGTCACCATCGACCGACAGGGTCACAGTGCCCGGTGTCAGGGTGATGGAATTGGCAAACGTGGTCCTTGCAAGGTCCGACTGACAGCGCGTCCTGACCTTTACCAGCGCGGGATTGATATCAAGGTCCACCTTCAGGCACGCACCGACCACCCGCCAGTTCGCCTTGACGATCTCCCACATGAGCCATGCCCAGTAAGCCAGGAATACCGGTCCGCGCAGATAGGGCGCGCTTTCGCGGTCAACCACGTCGAGCCGCATTGCGAGAAACATCGTGATGGCGACTGAGACCGCCCCGAAGCCAAGCATCAAGGGCTTGAACATTCCGGACATCGCCAGCCAGAAGGCAATGAGCGCCATCAACAGACCTGCAAGATAGCCCACGCGAGAATTTCTCCGCCCGTTAATCAACCCATCGGCAAGCCACCCCAACTAATTGCAAGAATCACTTTTGGCCAGACCCCTCGCGACGAAATCGTCGCCGGTCAGCGCCCGAATACAAGTTCGGCGGTGCGGCTGGGCGCGGAAAACTCTTCGCCGCCCGCCTGGTGCCCGCCCGGCAAAGCGCCCGGGCCAGACGGCGAAAATGCCGATGACAGCGACCAGTTCCAGTAGCGAAGGACGGTCTGCGCCTTGGCCACCGTCAGGATCTGATAGGTATACAGGACGTGTCCGAAACGCGGATCCTCATCTCCGTCAGCGGTTTCGACCGGCCGGCGCAGGGCCCGCCAAAGCGCCTTCAGCGACGCAAGCTTGAGCCCCGTCGACTTGCACAGGACCGCGATCCCCTCTCCCCCCTGATCGGAAAGGATCTTGGCAATCGTCACCGGCTTGATACCGGACAGATAGCCGATTTCCTGCGCCATTTGCGGGGTCAGGCCCCCGGCTGCCGCTGTCTCTATGGCGTTTTCGAGGCTTTCATACGGGCTGCGGGCGATTGCCGCGCGGTTGCGCTGGCGCCGCTCGATCAGTTGCAGCCCCTTGCGGGCCACCGGATCGGCCCAGCCTTCCTTGGCCGCGATCGGAAAGACATCTGCGCAACTTGTAATGAGTTCCAGCCTGTCAGCCGCCTGGCGCTGCAGGATCGCACGGCGCGTGTCGCCGTCGGCCCACCAGAACATGGCCATGGCATGGGCTGGCGTCAGTTCCCGGCGATCCATCAGGATTGCGCAAAGCTCCAGATTGTCGCGCGACGCGCTGACCAGACCGTCAACGGCAGCATCCGACAGGTTTGAGTGCCGGTTCTGCAGCAACACCTTCATGACCCTGGGTTCGGCAAATGAAACCAGGTTCTCGGCAACCAGGGATGTGACCGGCTTGCGCCTCGCCACCAGGAGGCGGTGCTCGATGCCGCCAGTCGCAATGACCCGGCAGAGATCGGAATCATCGAGGCCCTGATTGAATTCGAGGATATGGCGCGAGACCGGCAATGGTGCACAGGCGAGGAAACGCAGCAGGCGGCGCGGCGCATCGGTCTTGTCCGACAGCCTGCGCGCGCACAGCACAAGGTCTTCCTCCTCGCCCGTAAAAAGCATTTCCAAGAGGATATCGCCAGCCATGCTGCGGTCCTGCGGCGGCAGGCGCGAGGCTGGCAGTGCAACGACATCGATCAGCCGCCGCATCAGGGCATTGCGCGCACGCCCGGTGCGCGGATTGCCGTCGGCTGAGCCTCGGAATTGTGACATGGCTTCCTGCATGCGCGAAAGATTGCCGTGACCCGGTTAAGAACCCGTTCACGCGGGGCTGCGCACCCCGCCTTGCGTTCTCGGGTTGCGCCAGCTTCAGCGTCATCCTCAGCGTCGGCGGCGCCGGCCCGGATGCACGAACATGATCAGCAGGCTGGCAGTCAGCATTGCGATGGCCAGCATGAACAGCTCTCCGCCATCGCCGGGCGCATTTTCGGCCAGCGAAATGGGCACTTCACGGCCGAGCCATGGCGACAGATGCAGTCCAACCGCGCCGCCAAGAATACAGAAGGCCAGGAAAGCCCCAAGGCGCCTTGAGAAGGGGAAAAACAGAAGCAGTGCCGCAAACAGCTCCAGATAGGCCGTCACCACCCGGCCAGCCGGTTCGAAAAGTGCAAGGCCCGATCGCTCGGCCAGGGTCTGGAAGATGATGTTGGTGCCCGGCGCGTCGAGCAGTTTCACCTGCCCGGTCGGCGGTTCGGGCAAGGGATGGACCGTCGCCTGCAGGAACAGGAAAATCAGTCCCAGCGCCAACACCCAGCTGATCAGCCCCCGAACAATATCCATGACGCGACTCCCGCATGTCCATGACTTCTCTAGCATGCCACGACGTCATGACAAATTCTTTGGGCCCGCCCGCCTCAGCCGGCCCAGAAGCGCCGTGAGAGCACGACAAAGACCGCGACGAATTCGAGCCGGCCAAGCAGCATGGCCGATGCGCAGACCCATTTTGCCGCCTCCGGCAGCGTCTGGAATGTACCATCGGGACCAATCACGCTGCCAAGGCCCGGACCGACATTCGAAACTGACGTGGCCGCCCCGGAGAGCGCCGTGATCGCATCAAGACCAAGAAGCGACAGCAGGACGCTCGCCGTGATGAAAGTGGCGAGATACAGGAACACGAACACCATGACAGATTGCAGCGTGTCCTCATCGACAACCCTGCCATCATATCGCACCGGGACCAGTCGATGCGGCTGGACCATGCGCCGGGAATGGGCCAGCACGGCCTTTGCCGAGATTTCCAGCCGGAACATCTTGATGCCGCAGGCCGCAGACCCGGCGCACCCGCCAAGAAACATCGCAAACAGGAAAATCACGATGGCCGGCGTGCCCCAGGTGTCATAGGGCGCGGTCGCATAACCCGTCCCGGTCATGATGGACACGATATTGAAGATCGTATCGCGCACGGGTCGAAGCGTGTCGTCCTCAAGCACCGTGCGATCGGCCCCCAGCATCAGCCACGCCAGCAGGCTCGCCGACAGGATGATGATGAGCGCGAGAAACAATCGCGGCTGCGGACTGTCACGAAGCTGGCTCCAGCGATTGTGAAACACGGCCATCGCCAGCAGGCTGAAGGGCAGGCCCGCAATCGTCATGAAGACGATCGCCACCCATGGCGCGGCCGTGTGACTGTATTGTCCGAAACTGTCGTCATGGATCGAATAACCGCCTGCCGCCATGGTCGTCATGGCATGGGTCACCGCGCTGAAAGCATCACTGATGCCGGTCTGAAGATACAGGATCGCGCAAATCACCGTCAGCAGGAGATAGATCAGGCCCGTTTCCATCGCAATCTGGGTAACACGCGGCAGGAACTTGCCGGACTGGTCGGAGCTTTCGACCTGGAACAGCTGCATACCTCCGACCCGCAATTGCGGCAGGATGGCGATTGCCGTCACAATGATGCCGATCCCGCCGAACCATTGCAGGACAGCACGCCAGAGCAGCAACCCGCGCGGCAATTCGCTCAGCCCCGTGAGCACGGTGGAACCGGTTGTTGTCAGGCCGGAAATGCTCTCGAACATGGCATCGGTGAAACTCATGCCCCAGGACATGAAAGGCACAGCAGCAAGTCCGGGCAGGACGCTCCAGACAAGCACCGTCAGCAGGAAGGCTTCGCGCTGGCTGGTGCGCGGTGGCTGGTCCCCGCGGGTCAGGACATAAAGCGCTGCACCCAGCGACGTGACCGCAAAGGCTGACGATACGAAAATCGGCCAGTGGCCCTGAGCCGCCGCAATATCGAGCAGCGCCGACGGCACCATCGCCGCGCCGAGGAACATGCACATGATGCCAAGCGCAAAAAGGGTCGAGCGAAGCTGCATGGGCCGTGCCTTAGCGCAAATCCATCAAGAAGGCGTCAACCCGCACGCTTGACCAACCTAACGTCAAGATATCCATTGTAGACATATAACAATCCTGCAGGATCAGCGGATTCGAAACGAATAAATGTGCGTCGACCGGGGCAGGTCCTTGTTGACGCGGGAGGACAAGGCGGCTTTTCCAGGAAATGACGCCAGACTGGACAGGATGGATACACACACACCAGAGGCGCTGAAAACTCGCGATCCAGATCACCGCCTGACCGTTCGGGAGATTATCGCCCGGCCGCGGCTAATCATTGCGACAGCCGGACTGCTGGTCGCGCTCGTTCTCCTGACGATTTGGGTCATGGAACGATCCGCGCACATCACCACGTCAGACGCGCGTATCGCGGCCGACATGGTCGCGGTGTCAACCGATGTGTCAGGGCGCGTGATGGCCTTGCACGTATCGGTCGGCGAGCGCGTGAAGGCCGGCGACCTCATCTATTCCATCGACGATCGCGAAGCACGCCACCAGCTTCACGAATACCAGGCTGATGCGGCCCGGCTCGCTGCAGAGATCGTCCGCGAGGAGGCGCGTGTCGGCCTGACGGCGTCCAGGGCAAGCAGCGTCATCGATGCAAGCCGGGCAGGTGGACGCTCGGCAGATGCCTCGGTTGAGGCAGCCCGCTATGACCTTGCCACGGCCCAGCGCGATCATGCCAGGACCAGGGACCTCTTTGATCGCGGGCTGACCACGCAAAGCGCGCTCGACGTGGTCAGCAACCGGCTCGAAAGCGCCCGCCAGGCCCTTGCCATAGCCGAGGCGCAGCGCGCGACAGCCTCAGCCGAGGAACGCCAGGCCGAGGTCTCAAGCGAGGAAACGCAACTCATCGCGCACAATCTCGACGTCCTGCGCGCGGACCGTGAACGCATCAGTGCAAGGATCGCGCGCCAGGAAGTCGTGCTCGACCAGCACCAGATACGCACCCCGATCGACGGGATTGTCGATGAACTCTTCTATGATGTCGGCGAGCATACGCTGCCGGGTTTCCGGGTTGCGCTGCTGCACGATCCGGATGCGGTCTGGGTCAATGCAAACATCAAGGAAACGCAGGTGCGCCATGTCGATCCCGGCGCGCGTGTCGATATCCATGTCGACAGTGCACCGGGCGCCGAAGTGACCGGGCGGGTCGAACTGGTGCGCGACCTTACCGTTGCCGAAGCGGCCATGATGCCGAACCCGAACGCCAGTGGCGTCTTCACGAAGATCACCCAGCGCATTCCGGTCAGGATCGCCATAGACAACAGCGATATCCGTCTGCGCCCGGGAACCATGGTGCGCGTGAAGATCCACAAGCGCGATGATGACGCAGCAGAGGCGCAGGGATGACGGCCGTCCCGGTCAGCCCGCATGCAAGGCCAGGCGCGCCAGCCGTGTCCGATATCGACATTCCCGAAGCCGCCGGCCCGTCGGTTCGTGCACGCTTCGCGCAGTTTGGTGGCAGTTATCGCTGGATGTTGCTGGCGACGCTGCTTTGCGGCTCGCTGTCGACCATGCTTGCGGCAACCACGATCAATGTCGCACTGCCGGCGATTATCGGCGCCTTCGGCCTTGGCCAGGACCAGGCACAATGGATGTCAACGGCTTTCCTGGCTTCATCGACCATCGCGATGCTGGCCAATGCCTGGGCGATGTCTGCCTTCGGTCCGAGAAACACCTACCTGGCGGGCATGGCAATATTCGTCGCCGGATCACTGCTCGGCGCGATCAGCACATCGCTCGGCTTGCTGATCATCGCGCGCGCCTTGCAGGGCGTCGCGGCAGGCTTGCTCCAGCCAATGTCCATGTTCCTGATCTTCCAGGCCTTTCCCGACAACAAGCGCGGTGCCGCCATGGGCATCTTCTCGATCGGCGTGGTCCTGGCACCGGCCTTTGGGCCGGCACTTGGCGGGATTTCGGTCGACCTGACCAGCTGGCGGCTTGTCTTCATGGCCACGGTGCCGCTCGCCCTTGTCGCGGTGCCACTGGCCGCAGTGCTGATGCCCGGTCGCGACGCCGCCCGCGGCACTGCACGCCCACCTTTCGACTGGGTCGGAATGCTGCTGATCGCGATTGCCGTGGTTGGCCTTCTGTCAGCTTTCGCAGGCGGCAATCGCGACGGCTGGGACAGTGACATCACCTATATCAAGATCGCTGCAGGACTGCTCGCCGGCGGCGGGTTCATCTGGTGGGAATTGCGCCATCCCTTCCCGGCGCTCAACCCGGCAATCTTCAGGTATCGCCAGTTTGCCACCGCCGGTGTCGTCATCGCCTTTACCGGTATGGCAATTTATGGCTCGACCTACCTGATCCCGCTGTTTGTCCAGATGATACAAGGCTATTCGCCGACAGCGGCAGGAATAATGATGATCCCGGCAGGCCTTGCAATGGTCGCGTGTTTTCCGATTGCCGGACGTCTCACAGACAAGGTCGACACGCGTTTCCTGCTGATTTTCGGTGTGGCCTGCTTTGCCGGCGCGGCCTGGCTGATGGCGGGCATATCCGCAACGACGCCCTACTGGCTCCTGGTCGGCTGGCTGATCCTCTCGCGCATCGGGATAAGCTTCTGCATGCCGCCGGCCAACACCACCGCTGTGAGGGGCGCGCCACCGCACCTGCTTGCTTCGGCAGCCGGAGGCGCATCCTTCCTGATGCAGGTTGGCGGTGCGTTCGGGGTCAACCTGCTGGCCATTCTACTGCAACGCCGTCTGATCTTCCACGGTGAGCACCTCTCATCCCAGATGACGGAATCCAACGCGGAAATGCTGTACCAGCACCGGCTTGTCTTCCAGGAACTCATGACCCGCGGCTATGCTCAACTGCCGGCGTTTCGCAGCGCCTTCGAGCCGCTTTCCGGACGGATCGCACAGGAGGCAAGCGTGCTGGCCTTTCGTGACTGTTTCCTTGTCGTGGCGATTGGTTTTGCGTGCGTGCTGTTTGCGATCGCTGTGATGCCGAAGCCGAAACTTGCCCTGCCCCAGCGGCCGGCGGTGCCACCTCACAAACAGCCATAGACCGCCTCGACCAGGCGGCGCGCTCGCGGATCGCCCTGCAGATGATTGGACTGGCGGTTCATCACATAGGCGAGTGAAAGCCCGCGCTCAGGGTGCCCGAGCGCCATCGAGCCGCCCCAGCCGCTATGCCCGAAAGCACTGCGGCTGGGACCAT
>CAYXQV010000023.1:0-5071 GCA_964467505.1 uncultured Hyphomonadaceae bacterium
CCGGATCGATCCAGAAGAAGGTATTGGCCAGCCCGCCCCAGCTGAAACTGCCCTGCGAACCTGGCTGCATGGTTTCCGCCACATTGGTGATGACCGAACCGCCAAGCCCGAAGCCGTTGCCCTCCATGCGGGCCTCCGAGAAGGTCTTGTCGCCCATCGACTTGATCGTGGCACCGCCGGGGAGGTGATTTTGCGCCATGAACTCCCAGGTCTTCGGGCTGACCAGGCGCGCGCCGCCAAGCGAGCCGCCATTCAGCAGGCACAGGCAGAACCGGTAATAGTCGCGCACCGTGGAGACCAGACCGCCGCCGCCGTTCAGCATGGGTGGCTGGCTGCGATAGGCCTTGCTCTCGGCGCCCGCACCGTCGCTGAGGCTGACCTCGCCGGACATCGGGTCACGCTGGTAACAAGCCGTCAGGCGCGGCCATTTGTCTTCGGGAACGTGAAAGCCGGTATCCTCCATGCCGAGCGGGGTAAAGATCCGCTCGCGGAAGAACGCATCAAGGGTCTGGCCGGACACGATTTCCACGACCCGGGCCAGCACATCAACCGAATGGCCGTAATTCCAGCGTGTTCCGGGCGAGAAGACCAGCGGCAGCGCGGCAAGGCGACGGCACATCTCCTCGAGAGTCTCGTCGGGCCGCGCGATCTTGTGTTCGCGATACATCGCATCGACCGGGTGCTGGAACAGGAAACCATAGGTCAGCCCGGATGTGTGGGTGAACAGGTCACGGATCTCGATCTCGCGTTCGGGCGCCTTCAGTTCCGGGCCGTCCATGGAGCCACCGGCCCAGACCTTCGTGTCGGCGAATTCCGGGATATAGCGCGACACCGGATGGTCGAGGCGTAAATCGCCCTCCTCAAACAGCATCATCGCCGCAAGCGACGTGATCGGTTTTGTCATCGAATAGATGCGGAAAATCGTCTCCGGACCGACAGGCTCGCCCTCGCCAGACAGATGTGTCGTGCCGCGATAGGACTCCTGGACCACCTCGCCGCCGCGCGCCACCAGCGTCGCCATGCAGGGCAGCTTGCCGGTCTTCAGGTACCGGCTTTCGAAAAAGTCCGGAATGGCGGCAAGGCGTCCGGGATCCATGCCGAATTCAGCCGGATCTGCTGTTTCCGTGTCAGCCATTGTCGTTTTCTCCTCCGTTCGGCGCCCAGAGCGCGTCCAATCTGAATGGTGCAGCCGCAAAGGGGGCCACAGTAACCTCGTCATTCTCTTTCAGGGCCGCTATGCGCACCGATTCACCGCCCGGAAGCTCATACGCCTCCAGCGTGCGCGCATCCGGATCGACGAGCCAGACATGCACGACGCCTTCGCGGCCATAGACTTCCATTTTCAGGACCCGGTCCTTCTGCTCGGTGGATGGCGAAAGCACCTCGCACAGCCAGTCCGGGGCAATGTCGCTCCAGGCCGATGCGGCAATGTCCGGCGCACGCTCCACCCGCCAGCCGGCGATATCAGGCACCAGGACATCATCGCCGAAATGCAGTTCCGGCTCATCAAGGAATATCCAGCCGCCGGGCCCGCCATCGTCGGGATCGAAGGCCCCGCCAAGTTTCGCTCCGAGTTTTGACGACGCTCTCGCATGGCTTAAGCGCGGGCGCGGCTGGGTGTGCAGCACGCCGGAAATGATCTCGCCGACCACGCCCTCGGGCAGGTCGATGATATCCTGGTAGGTCGCTCGGCGCAGCGCCGTGTCGGCCATCTAGAGCTCACCTTTCTGCGCCGCACGCGCCAGTTCGCGCGCCACGACGATCTGCTGGATCTGCGTGGTGCCTTCATAGAGACGGAAGATCCGGACATCGCGATAGAACCGCTCAATGCCGTAATCGGACACATAACCGGCCCCGCCAAACACCTGAACGGCCCTGTCGGCCACCCGTCCGACCATTTCGGAGGCAAACAGCTTGCACGAGGATGCCAGCATGGTCACCCGCTCGCCGGCATCGCGGCGACGCGCAGCATCCATGACCATGCAGCGCGCGGCATAGGTTTCCGCCTGGCTGTCGGCCATCATGGCCTGGATCAGCTGGTGCTCGGCCAGCGGCTGGCCAAACTGTTTGCGTTCAAGCGCGTAATTGACCATTTCGCGGATCAGCCGCTCGGCGACCCCGACACAAACTGCGGAAATGTGCAGCCGTCCCTTGTCGAGCACACTCATCGCGACCTTGAAACCCTCACCTTCCGCGCCGATCCGGAACTCCGCCGGAACCCGCGCATTGTCGAAGTTGACGTCGCAGATATGCGCGCCCTGCTGGCCCATCTTCTTTTCCGGCGGCCCGACGCTGAGGCCCGGCGTGTCTGCCGGCACGACAAAGGCCGACACGCCCTTGCCGCCCGGCGTATCGGGGTCGGTTCTCGCCATCACCGTGAAGACATCGGCGACATTGGCATTGGTGATGTAACGCTTGGTGCCGTTGAGGACATAATCGTCGCCATCACGGACAGCGCGTGTCCTCAGGCTGGCGGCATCGGATCCGGCCTCCGGTTCGGTGAGCGCGAAACTGGCCACAAGGTCACCCGAAGCGATGCCGGGCAGCCAGCGCGTCTTCTGCTCCTGTGTCCCGAACAGGACCAGCGCCTGGCTGCCAATGCCGATATTCGTGCCGACCACGGAACGGAAGGCGGGCGAGGTCTGGCCAAGTTCGAAGGCCACCAGGCATTCGGTCTCCATGTCGAGGCCAAGACCGCCATATTCCTCCGGAACAGCGAGCCCGAACAGGCCGAGAGACTTCATTTCCGCAACAATCGAGGCCGGCACCTTGTCCTCATCGCCGACCTGCCCCTCCAGCGGCACACATTCCTGGGACACGAAACGGCGCACGGTTTCGACGAGTTGGGCTCGGATTTCGGCATCGAAGGCCATGGTTCTTTCCTCTTTATGATGGTCTGAAAGCGACAATAGGCCGAACACGCGCTCTTGTCGAAGACCAAGCGCGCGCAGTAAGGCTCACCCTCGTGATCTTGAAAGGGAGCTGCAGCGCACATGCCTTACACTCCGGTCGAAACTGGCGAATTTCGTGGCTGGCTCTGCTGGGCCGACGACCCGTTTGAAACCCATGCGGGTCCCTTTTATTTCCGTGAAGATGAAAAAGGGCCGGTTGCCGCCTTCCGCGCCCTGCCGCACCAGATGAATGGTGGGGGTTTCATGCATGGCGGCTGCCTGATGACCTTCGCCGATTTCGCCCTTTTTGCGCTGGCGCAGAAAGAGCTCGAGGGTGATCACGCCGTCACCGTTTCCTTCAGCTCCGAGTTCCTCTGCGCGGCCACGATCGGCGACTGGATCGAAGCGCGCGGTGAGGTGCTTCGCAATGGGCGCTCTCTGGTCTTCGTGCGCGGGCTCGTCAGCGCGAATGGGAGCGCCTGCCTGAACTTCTCCGGCACGATCAAACGGGTGCGCAACTGATCGCCAGGGCGTTTTCAGACGTCCGGCAGGCCGCGAAGCACGGCATCAAGACGCAGGTGAAGCGTTTCCGGGCTGATCGGAGCGCCTCTCGCCATCACTTCGAACTCGCTGCCCCGGCAGATCGCGGTGAGCGTGCGCGCCGCTTCCACAGGCCGCGCGACGCCAATCCGCTCGAGCACGTCCGACAGGATCGGCTCCATCGCCCGCTGCCAGGCCTGCAGGACGCTCGCCAGGCGTCCGCTGCGATAAGATAGCAACGCCAGTTCGGCCTCGATGCAGGCAAGCGACAGCGCCGCAGGTGCCAGCCCCGTGGTGCCGACGAGAAATTTCAGCAGGTCCTCGCGCGTCTCGATCGGCTGGCTGGCAATCGCCTGGTTGAGCGAAACCTGGTAGTCGGAGACATATTTCGAGAACGCCGCATCAATCAGCTTCTCGCGAGAGGGGAAATGGTAGGTCACAGTTCCCGGAGAAACCTGCGAGGACTCCGCTGCACTGCGATGGGTGACCGCGTCGAGCCCGTCGCGCGCGATCATGTCGAGCACCGCCTGCAAGATCGTCTCACGCGCTGCGCCGCGCTTCGTTTCGTTCGATCCCATGAATTATTCGTCCGGATGTACGCCTCGTTCCTGAATGACCTAATAGATTGTCCGGATTTTCGAAAGGGGTTTCTACCATTTCGCGTTCTTGTGCGGCACAACGTGTCTGAAGACACGAATTCCAGCCATTCATCGTTTATGCGCCAACACTGCGATCAATTTGCAACATCCTGATTAATGTCTGCTTTATCTGTGTTTTTTCTTTACGCTGACGTAATCATCGCGCAGTATAGGGATCTGAGGATGGTTTGGGAGTTGGTCCGTGCGCGCACTGTTTTTTTGCTTTCTGGCAAGCCTGTTTGCGAACGCTGCATTTGCGCAGGCTGCACAATATCCGCCAGCTGATCGCGCCGGCCAGTGCTTCGCGCGGGTGCTGACGCCAGTCGTGACGCAGACTGTTACCGAGCAGATCCTGGAGACGCCTGCAACGCAGCGCATCGAGGTCAGGCCAGCCGTCTATCGCGACAGTTCCGTTCGCGTGGTGGTCCGAGGGCCCGAAACCCGCCACCGCGTGATCCCGGCCGTCTATGAGACGGTCGAGGAACGGGTGATGGTGGAGCCTGAACGCACCGA
This sequence comes from uncultured Hyphomonadaceae bacterium, assembly GCA_964467505.1. Lineage (GTDB taxonomy): Bacteria > Pseudomonadota > Alphaproteobacteria > Caulobacterales > Hyphomonadaceae > UBA5336. Next base: position 4,583 of record CAYXQV010000023.1, read on the forward strand.
CATCACTGTCATTCCGGCGCAATTCGAGACTTTTACCGAGACCGTGGTGGTCAAGCCTGAACGGGTCGTGTGGAAGAAGGGTGACGGCATTTATGGCCGCAGCGGCGTTCGTGGTGTCGTGGCAGCTTCGGCGCAGGGCGGGGAAATGCATACAGGCGAAGTGCTGTGCCGCGTGATCGAACCGGCGGTGACACGCACGGTCACCCGCTCGCGAATGGTTGCACCGCCGCGCACCCAGGAGAGGGTCATCCCGGCGCGCTACAAGACCGTGCAGCGTCGCGTTGTTGTCGAGCCGGCCCGTGTGATCGAGGAAGTGATCCCGGCCGTCCATGAAGACCGGACCATCCGGGTTATGGTCGAGCCGCCCGAGGAAATCCGCATCGACGTTCCGGCGGTTTACCGCACCGTGTCGCGTGACGTCGTGCGTGGCGGCGGCGACCTGCAATGGGCGGAAGTCCTGTGCGAGACCAATACGACGCGGTTCAAGGT
>CAYXQV010000023.1:5171-17976 GCA_964467505.1 uncultured Hyphomonadaceae bacterium
TCCCCGGCAGATGGTACAATCGTGACACTCTCGCCGCACCCGCACGCATCTGTCTGGTTGGGATTCGAGAAGACGAATTTCTCGTGAAGCAGGGTCGATTCGAAGTCGATCACGGAACCGAGCAGAAACAGGACCGCGCGGGCATCGACAACAATCTGCACACCCTTGTCCTCGACGATTTCGTCCAGCGCTTCGGCCGCTTCGACATAGTCCATGACATATTCCATGCCCGCACAGCCACCATTGGCGACGCCGACGCGCAGATAGCCTGCGCCCTTCTCATCCATGATGGCGCGCACACGCTCGGCGGCCATGTCGGTGAGGCTCACGATTTTCGGTCTTGGTCTTCTGGCCATGTCGATGAAATGGGACCTTTCGCGCAATTGATCAACCCGCCGCGGCCTCAGCGATTGTAGAAGTCAAATTCGATCGCGTATCGAAGATCACCAGCGCCCATCGACAGGTCATAATTCTCGAACCCGTAGACATAGTCGAACCTGATGGACTGGCTCGGCAGGTCGGGTGACGAGCGCTGGCGGATTGCGCGTGTGAACTCGACAATATTGACCGGCCCGCCCGCAATATCGCCGAGATCATCGACCTGGCCGGTAAAACGATAGAAGTTTCCGTTTGCCGCCCGGCTGCCAAACGCCATTCCGTCATCATTGCCGGTTTGGCGGATGCCATAGCGCAGGGCGACCTGCGAGAGCCTCGAAGGATCGTTCAGCCGCCCGCTGCCACCACGCAGTCGCGCCGAAGCGGCGACGTAGAAATCGGTGCGTGAGGACAGGTAAAAGCTGCGCAGGCTCGAACTCTCCGAAGTCTGCACATCGCTGGCGGGACCAAGACCGAAAGCCGACAGCGTCCCGCTGGCATCGAGGAAGCCATCGCCATTGCCCTGCGGCGAGATGTCGATTTCGCCATTGCCTGTCTGGTCGATCCCGAGAATGACCCCTTCCTCACGCAGCGGCGCAAGATGAAAGCCCTCCGTGCGCGTGCCGGTAATTACCGGATTGACCGCCCCTGCTCCCTGGAAGGGATTGCCGCTCCAGGCAATCATCCGCCCGCCCGGCGGCACGGTTGCGCCGGTCGAAAAGTCGTAATTGTCATAGACATCGAATGTGCGCCCGTCATGAACGATCACGCAGCCATAGGCGCGGCAATAAAAGTCCGAATCAAGCCATGAGGCGTGCGCTGGCAAATGCAGACATGCGCCAATCGCAAGGCTCGCCAGCGCGCGCACGTCACGCCTCATTGCAGGCCCGCACCATCCGCCTGGTCCAGCTGCGCGCGCCTGACCGGTGTCGACACGGTATGGGGCTCAAGCCCGAGAAAGCCCGACTGCACCTGCGGCGCAAAACTGTTTTCAAGGCGCACGGTAATGGACTTTGCTGCCCCGGCGATTTCAGGCGAGAGCGTGACAGTATAGTTTCGCGCGCCCTGGTCGAGCACAACCAGGTTTTCGATCGGCTGCGTCGCCATCGTGCCATCTTCAGAGGCAATCTCCACGGCGCCTTTCAGGCGGGCATGGGCATTGCCTTCATTCTCGATCCGCAGGCCCAGCAATGTGCGCCCCTCCTCATCCAGGGCGAGGCCCGATGACGTGATTGCCGGCAAGCTCTGCGCATCGCCAGTGGTCAGGTAGAAGAGGCTGGCAATCTGGTAGCGCTTCCAGACGCCCGAGCCCTTGCCGCGCTCTTCCGGCAGGATGGTCGAGGCCAGCAGGGCAAAGCGATGATCGCCCGATTGCGACACGCGCGCCGGCGCAGCCAGGTCGACAAGGATCTGCTCACTTTCGCCCGGCTCCAGGGTCACGAAGGCCGGGCTGAAACGGGCCCAGTCGGCACTGGAAGCGGGATCCTCGCCGGGAGGCGACAGCTTGATCTGACCGTTCTCATCCAGCGTCCAGTCAGCAAGCCCCATGGTCAGGGAGATCGTCTTCTCCGTGTGGACATTCGCAACATTGATCACCTGGCGTTTGCGCTCGCCGGGCGCGATCTCCATCTCGACCGTCGTCGGCTGGAGACCAATGCCGAAGGCCGCGGCCGGCGCCGCCACAAGGGTGGACATCACGCCGGTCAGCGTGGCGAAAACAAGAGTGCGCAGCATGAAATGCCCTCGACTATCCATTCAGTTGGGAATTCGAGGGTCGAGTATTACCGCTCAGGGTTACTTCCGGGTTTATGCCTGTGCGCTCTTCCGGGAAGGCGATGCGCGCTTTGCGGCGCGATGGCGGTCTGCCAGTTCAGCAAGCTGGCGCGGAAACAGATACGGCGCAAACGTGTCGCCCGAGGGCAGATAGGCATGTTCGATGCCGAGCCGCCGGGTCTCCGATTCAAAACCCTGCTTCCAGGTTTCGGTCGTCTCCTGGCCCGACACCGCCATGATCTCGCTGCCCGCGAACCGCCCATCGCTCAGGAACGGGTCATCCTGAACCGACATCAGGATTTCGTTGCGGAACGTATCGGCATCGATCTCCATGAGCGTGTTGGCCACCTCGTCAAACTCTTCGCGGTTGTCCTGGAGAAAGCCAAGATCACCGGCATGCTTGGCATACCATTTCTCGAAAAGCTGGTGATGGCCGAACAGGCGGGCATTCCCCTTGATCCAGCTCAGCGCAGCGCGCGCGAGAACCTGGCTGGAGACCGCCTGGCGCACCTGGCGCGCAAACCAGGCTGGGCGAAGCTCGCTCAGCATGTCGCAATTGAAGCACACATTGGTCAGCAGCGTGAACGCAATCTCCGGGTGGCGCACGGCCAGATGATAGCCTGCCGGCGCGCCGGTTCCCATCGCCATCAGCACGATGTTGCGCAGCCCGGACCGGCCAATGAAGGCCTCAAGAATGCGAAGCTGGCCTGCAAGTGTCGGCGCACAGGTTGACGCACCGAAGCCCGGGCGCTGGACCGCGATGGTGCAGTATCCTGCCGACTGGAGGTCCTGGCAGAAGGAAAGCGGCGGCAGTCCCGGATACTCGGCGGAATTCAGGATCACGAAAGGGCGCAGACTGTCGTCGCCAAACTGCATGAACTCGATGCGCTCACCGGCAGGTGTCACCTCGACGACCTGCCAGAACCTGCCGATCAGATTGACCTCGCCCAGGCCGTCAAGACGGTTGCCCACTGGCTCCTGAGCGCCAGCACGCCTTTCTGCCGCGAGCCTGAGGGCTGGCGCATGCGCATTCAGCTCGGGTGTCGTATACTCATCATTCCCCATGCCCACTGGCTAACAAGGCCAACATGACGCGTACCTGAACAGGTAGCAGCCCCCCTGTTCAACTACCAGCGCATGCACGCGCTGCCGGAGTCTAGTGTGGTCTAGCGGGCAGCTGAAAAACCCATCTTCAGGCTTTCCTGATCTGTTTCAAGACAGTCCTTCCTGTCCCGACCGCCCCGGACCTGATCCGGGGTCTCTCGCGTCCGGGCCGGAAACAGGCAGATCCCGGGTCAGGCCCGGGACAGTCGGACGTCCGGGGTCGTTTCAGAAACAGTCCCTTTGCGTTTTTCAGCAGCCTGTTAAAGTGGAATATTATCGTGCTTTTTCGGCGGGTTCTTCACATCCTTGGTTCGCAGGGTTCGCAATGCCCTGATCACTCGCTTGCGCGTGGAATGCGGCATGATGATGTCATCGACATAGCCCTTGCGCGCCGCAACATAGGGGTTGGCGAAATTATCCTCATATTCGTTCGTGCGCGCTGCGATCTTCTCGTCATCGCCAAGTTCGGAGCGGAAAATGATCTCGACCGCACCCTTCGCGCCCATCACGGCAATCTCGGCATTCGGCCAGGCATAATTGATGTCGCCGCGCAGATGCTTGGAACTCATCACGTCATACGCCCCGCCATAGGCCTTCCGCGTGATCACCGTGACCTTGGGCACCGTCGCTTCGGCAAAGGCGAACAGGAGCTTGGCGCCATGCTTGATCAGGCCGCCATATTCCTGCTTCGTGCCGGGCATGAAGCCGGGCACATCGACGAATGTGACAATCGGGATATTGAAACAGTCGCAGAACCGCACGAAACGCGCGGCCTTGCGGCTGGCATCAATGTCGAGCACGCCGGCCAGCGTCATTGGCTGGTTGGCCACAAAGCCCACAGTCGTGCCCTCCAGACGACCGAAACCGCACAGGATATTCGCGCCGAAGCCGGGAGAGATCTCGAAAAAGTCGCCCTCGTCGGCAACCTTGGTGATCAGCTCCTTCATGTCATAGGGCGTGTTGGGATTGGCCGGGATCAGCGTGTCGAGGCTGTCGATCATCCTGTCAGGCGCATCGAAGCCAGGGCGTGTGGGAGGTTTTTCCTTGTTCGAAAGCGGCAGGAAATCGACCAGCCTGCGCATCTGGACCAGTGCTTCGATATCATTCTCGAAGGCGCCATCGGCCACGCCGGACTTTGCGGCATGCACGCGCGCCCCGCCAAGCTCTTCATGCGTGACCTCCTCATTGGTCACCGTTTTCACCACGTCCGGCCCGGTGACATACATATAGGAGGTGTCCTTCACCATGAAGATGAAGTCGGTCATCGCCGGCGAATAGACATCCCCGCCCGCGCACGGACCCATGATCACGGAAATCTGCGGGATCACACCGGATGAGAGCACATTCTCCATGAAGATGTCGGCATAGCCTGCCAGCGAATCGACACCCTCCTGGATGCGCGCACCGCCGGCATCGAACATGCCGATCACCGGTGCACCTGTGCGCACAGCGGCCTGCTGGACCTTCACGATCTTCTGGGCATGCGCCATCGAGAGCGACCCGCCGAAAACCGTGAAATCCTTGGAAAACACATAGACCAGCCGGCCGTTCACGGTGCCATGGCCCGTCACCACGCCGTCGCCCGGCACTTTCTGCTCGTCCATGCCGAAATCGGAGCACTGGTGTTCGACGAACATGTCGAACTCCTCGAAACTGCCCTCGTCGAGCAGAAGTTCGATCCGCTCGCGGGCTGTCAGCTTGCCCTTTTCATGCTGGCGCTTGATGCGGTCCTCGCCGCCGCCAAGACGTGCGCGCTCGCGCCGCGCGTCAAGTGCCTCGATCACATCCTGCATGGCGCGTTTCCCCTGTCACCTGTTTGAGAGATTACCATCCTGCCACTGCATAAAGCGCGTGCCGGGATGTGCAAGATGCCAGAACGGGCTTCCCCATGGAGAAGCCCGCCTGAATCCTCATGCATTTTTCAGGAGCGCAGGCACACCCCGGGTTGCTTACCTGTAGGCATATTGCCTGCGATCATGGGGGCCATGGTGATAGCGCCCACGGGCCGGATAGGTCCGCACGTCGATATCGACGACCTCACCTCGCCGGATCGTGCAATACACATCGCCCGCGACCTGCCGATAGCGATCTTCGACCTCAACCCCGCGCAACAGGACATTGAAACCGGCCCGGCCGACACGGTTGACCTCGTAGTCACGCTCGAAATCGACATCACGATAGCCGAGATAGTGAGCCTTGCGCTTGATGGCGGTGTGGCACTGGCGCAGGGCATCGCGTTGGCGCGCGCGCTCATGGCCGGCGTAACCGTGCCTATAGGGATCATCGTATCGCCCCGGCTTGCGTGCATCGCGATATGGGTCATCGCGACCGCCATGGCGCGCATGTCGCATGTCGCGATCATCGTGGGCATGGGACGATTTGCCGGCGTCATGAGCCTTGTAGGGGTCTGCCCGATAGGCGTTTTGTGCTGCTGCGGGGAGAGCGAAGAGGGCAGGCGCAGCCAATGCAACGGCAGCCACTCTGAGAGACATGATGCGGTTCATCATGGCTCCAGCCTCTCACCTCCAGCAGGAACCGGACCTGAACCGGGCGTTCAGGACTGTGTTCATCTGCTCACAACTGCGTTATGCGTAGGCATAGGGTCCACCCCTCTCAAGCGCTGCCTGGTAGGCGGGCCGCGAATGAATGGCCTCCAGGAAACCGCTGATCTTCGGATAGGGGCCGATATCCATGCGCGAGGCGGCCGCTTCGAGCGGGAAGCTCATCATGATGTCGCCGGCCGTGAAACCATCCCCGACAAACCATCCCGACCGCGCAAGCTGGCTCTCCCAAAAGTCCATGTGCATCGCCACCTGCGGGTCGACAAAACCATCAATGGCCCGCTTTGACACCGCGCCTGCCAGTGGGCGCACGAGCATGGGCGCATTTTCGGGCAGTCTCTCGAAGACCAGCTTCATGACCAGCGGCGGCATGGCCGAGCCCTCGCCATAGTGCAGCCAGTAGGTGAAAGCGCGCCCTTCCGGCGTGGCGCGGTCGGGACGCAGGGCGCCCTCATCATGCGTATCGAGAATGTATTCGAAAATCGCGCCGGTCTCGGCAACAATCACACCATCTTCCTCCAGCACCGGGGACTTGCCAAGCGGATGGACATCCCGGAGCGCTTGCGGGGCAAGCATGGTCTCGCTGTCGCGCTCATAGCGGCGCACCTCATAGGCAACGCCAAGCTCCTCAAGCAGCCAGAGCACCCTTTGCGACCTGGAATTCTCCAGATGGTGGACCACGATCATTGGTTTCTCCCCTTTGCCCTTTTCACAGCGCCGAGAACCAGTTCCCGAGCGCATCGGCCTGCTCTCGCCTTGCGGCCCATGCCGCTTCGGCCTCACTGTCCAGGCCCCATTGCTCCGCCTGGAAGCATTCATCGACCTGCGAGCACTCGAAGGCCCGCAACGCTTCCAGTTCTCCCTGTTCAACGGCCAGGGCAAGAAGGGCCGAACCGAAAAGTCCGCAACCAAAGGCCAGCCCGGTCAGTCTGAATTCATCAAGTGACATGGCGTGATTGCACGCCGCGTCCAGTGATGCCTGCGGCTGCGGGGCGGCCATGATCCCGTTGACAGGCAACAGCATGATCCCCAGTGCAGGGCCAGCCCAGTCGCGTATGGGCTTCCAGGCGGCTTCCTGGCGCGCACGCAGTTCGCCTGGCGTCTCGGCAAGATGGCAGACAAGGTCGGTCTCGCAGTATCTTGCCACTTCCTGCGCCATTTCCGGGCGCACGGCCGGCGTGCGATCAATGGCGACATTGGCCAGGCGCGTCAGGTGCATGCGCTGGATGTCGAGCCGCTCGCCCTGCCCGGCCCATTCTTCTGCAATCAAATCGGCAAGTGCGCGTGTCGGCAGGGCCAGTTCGGCCTTTGCAGGCGTGCGCAGGAGGCGGCCATCAAGTTCAACCCCCCAGGCCTGCCCCAGAGCCACTGGCGTTGCGGTCGCGTAAAAGCGTTTCGGTGCGTCGGACGTGCTCATCGCGCCTGTCTACCTGCCGGGAGCCGCCGGTTCAAACGACAATCGGCCCCGCGCATCAACCGCCAATCGCCTCGGCAAAATGGTCAAGCGCGCCATTCAGGGCGGCGAAGTCATGGCAGAGCACATGCGCGCCGACCGCTTCAAGCTCATCGGCCCGTCCAAAGCCCCAGCTCACACCGATCGTGTGGATACCCGCATTGCGGCCCATCTCGATATCATGCACCGCATCGCCGATGATCAGCGCCTGATGGGGATCGGTGCCGGTCGCCTTCATCGCTTCGAGCACCATGGCCGGGTGAGGCTTTCCCGGGCCGTCATCGGCGCAATGTATGGTGTCGAAAAAGCCCGCCAGCGGGTGCATCTCGAAAAGCGCCGCGATCCCGCGCCGCGACTTGCCCGTTGCCATCGCAATCAGCCAGCCCGCGCGCGCAAGCCTGTCCAGCGTCTCCACCGCACCTTCATAAAGCGGTTCGCGGAATTCCGGATCGGCCCGACGCGCGACAAAGGCCTGCCGGTAGGCCTCGACAAGCCCCGCGAGGTCAGCGGCGGGATAATCGCGCGGCGCAAGGCGCTGGCAGGCTTCCTCCAGCCCGAGACCGACAATTCTCCGCGTGGCGTCATAGTCCGGAGGCACAAGCCCGCAGGTCTCAAAGGCGCGCGCCATCGCCGTCGTGATCACCTCCCGGCTGTCGACAATGGTCCCGTCCATGTCCCAGATCGCAAGGCGCAGGCTCATGATGGCACCACGTCGAACGGCGCGGTGACCCTGACGGCGCCCTGCGAAATCGGCGCGGTGCCATGCCACAGGAAGGAGGGAAACAGGACAAGCATCCCGGCTTGCGGGCGTATCCATTTTTCCGCAGGCAGCGCCGGTTCGCACCGGAAGGGCGGCTGTGCGAAACGTATCCAGCCAGCACGCCCCTCGCCCCTTGCAGTTTCCTCGGGAACCGATGCGTAATAGGCCGAGCTTATCCAGCCCTGCGGATGGATGTGATCGACATGCCGCCCGCCCGCGCCAAGCCGGACCGACCAGCATCCCGCGATGCGGTAGCTTCCCGTGTTGCGAGCCGTGAGCGGATGGGAAGGGTCGCGCCCGATTGCGTCCATATAGGCCCTGATCGGGCCATCCAGCGCGCGGATATAGGCCGCCACGACCGGGTCGCGCATGGAGGTCAGCGACCGCGCCGTCTGCGAGCCCTGACGAAGTGACTGGTTGAGCGGGTGGACGCTGTAGGGCCGGTGGCGATCGAGCGCTGCGATGAATTCGCCATTGAACGCTTCGATGCTTTCAAACCCGTCCGGGACAGGCAGGCTGAACACCTGCACATGCTCGTCCAGCCGAACCAGGTCGCGATAGCCGCGCGAGCCAAGCTGGCGAAGGGCGGTGGCCTCCAGCGCGATCCAGTTCTGCGCCAGCGGCTGGCGGGCGCGCATCCCCCGCGCGGTGGCGAGCGCATCGTGCGCGCGACCGGCCATCAGTTGCGCCGTCGCCATCTGGTCGATGGCCAGCAGGTTTCCCGGCTCCAATGACACGGCCCGCCCGGCAGCTTCCAGTGCCTCGCCAGCGCGGCCCTGCTCCTGGTGGATCGTCGATTTCACACGCAGTGCCTCGCTGGTCTCCCTGATATCGACCGGCAGCCTCTCCCAGGCTGCGAGCGCAGCATCAAGGTCGCCGCTCTGGCGGAGGATGTCGGCCACGGCCACGCCAAGCCCGGACGGCGCGGCGGACAGGAGATCGTGAAACGCCGCCATGTCCCCCCTCATCCAGCAGGCCCCGGCAAGCGTTCGCAGCGTGAGCGCGTCAGGCGCCTCCGCATGGGCCTTGCGTAGGTCGTCCAGACCCTCGGCGAGGCGGTCCATCTCCAGGCGGGCGCGACCGCGCACGAAGTGTATCTGCGCAGCCCCCTGCCCCTGCGAAATCAGTTGCGAAAGCAGGTCATCGGCCGATTCGGCGTCGCCCTGCTCAAGGCGGGCGCTGGCCAGCGTATAGCGTGCGCCTGTCTCACCTGGCGAGGCGGCAAGCAGCTTGCGCGCCTGCCTCTCGGCCTCCTGCCAGCGCTCCAGCGCCAAAAGCGATCGCGACAGGGATTGCCGCGCGCTGGCAAAATCCGGTTTCAACTCCAGTGCCCGCTGGAAGGCCTCCACGGCGCCGGCATGATCGCCCATCGCACGCGCATTGAGCCCCTGATTGTTGGCAATTTCCGGATTGGCAGGGTCCGCACGCACCGCACGCACGAACAGCTCTGCTGCATCTGAATGGTTGCCTGCGCGCTTTTCAACGAGCGCGGCAAGATGAAGCGCCAGGGGCTCGTGCTGGCCGGACAGGTGCTGGCGGGCACGGGCAAGCTCGCCGGCCTGCAGGGCCTTGTAGGCTGCATGGACCGCCGCCTGGCTCATGCGAACGGTTCCATCGGGTCGCTCCCGGCCAGCTCCTCGATAAAACCGAGGGTTTCGAATGTCTCGGTCATGTGCGCAGGCAGCGGCGCATTGAGTCGCAGCGGGCGACCTGCCTTGCGTGGCACACTCAGCGCGCGCGCATGCAGGTGCAGACCGCCGGCCACCCCGCCGGGCACTTCCCGCCGTGTGGGATACTTGTCATCTCCCAGAATGGAGGCTCCGATTTCACTCAGATGGAAGCGCAGCTGGTGCATCCGGCCGGTTTCCGGCTTCAGCGCCACCCAGGCCGCGCGCTGGGCCGCCTGTGACACCACGGCATAATCGGTGATGGCATGGCGCGCACCCTCCTCGCCCTGGCGTGCGGCCCGCATCTTCTCGCGGTCATCGCCCGGCCCTGTGCCTTTCGCCATCCAGCCACGCAGCTGTCCGGCGGGCGGATTGGGCACGCCCACCGTCACCGCCCAGTAGATCTTCACCATGTCGCGTGACCGAAACAGCTCGCCAAGCCGCGCGGCGGCTGCCGGATGGCGCGCAAGCAACAGGATGCCGGATGTCTCGCGGTCGAGCCGGTGGACGAGCTTCGGGCGATGACCGCCCTCGGCGAGCGCTTCGAGCATGCCATCGATATGGCGCCCCTGCCCGGTGCCGCCCTGCACGGCGATGCCTGGTGGCTTGTTCAGCGCGATCATGTCCTCATCGGCATGGATGACCAGGCTGTTGATGAAAGCAGCATCGCGGGAGCTGACAGATGTTTCGCGCACCTCGCCGGTGCGCCACTGGTCAGCGCTTGCCGGCGGAAGGCGCACTTCCTGTCCGGCCTCGAGCCGGGTGTTCGCCTTTGCCCGCGCGCCATCCACCCGCACCTGGCCAGTGCGCAGCAGCTTCTGGACCTCGCCTTGCGTCAGGGTCATGCGCCGCTTGATCCAGCGGTCCAGGCGCGCGCCCGCCTCCTGACGCGACACGGTTTCGATCACCACGCCGCTCATGACACCAGCCGTCTCATGAGATGGAAAGCGACAAACAGGGCGAGCACCGATCCCAGCGTGTTGGCGATCGCATAGCTGGCCGCCTTTGCGTGGGCACCCGAATTGATCATGTGCACGGTTTCCAGCGAAAATGCCGAAAAGGTGGTGAATGCGCCCAGCAGCCCGACCGCTGCGAAGAGAAATAGGTGATGGTGCACCTGCGTCTGGCTGCGCGCAACCAGCCAGGCCATCAGCAGCCCCAGGCAGAAACTTCCCACGACATTGACAAGGAAAGTCGCATAAATCCCGGGCGTCTCACTTGCCCTGGCCGCGAGCAGGCCAACGCCGTATCGCAGCATCGCACCAATCGCGCCGCCGAGGGCCACAAGGAAAAAACCGGTCATGGCGATCTCAATAAAACGCTTCAACACCTTCGACCAGCCCAACTGATGTGGCATGCTCGATAAAGTCGGGCGAGGCGGGCGCGCGGGCGGTGAATGGCCCTGCGCCGGGATGCTCAAGACAGATACTTGACGCATGCAGCATCAGCCGGCTTGCGGGCCGCCCGCCATAGCGCAGATCGCCAAGGATCGGGCAGCCGAGACAGGCCATATGCACCCGCAACTGGTGCATGCGGCCGGTCTGCGGGGCGAGCTCCATCAGCGCGCAATCACCGGCGCGCGCGAGCACCCGCCAGCCTGTCAGGGCGGGCTTGCCTCTTGTCGCATCCACGCCGATCTCGTCGCAGCCCTCGCGCTCGGTCCGCAGGATCGGGGCATCGATCTTTCCCGATGGCATATCAGGCAGCGCGCCGGCGACCAGCGCCAGATATGTCTTGGTGACCGCCCGGCCGGCAAACGCCGCCGACAGGCTCGCAGCGACCGGTTGGGTACGCGCGGCAAGGATGATCCCGCTCGTGGCGGCATCGAGCCGGTGGACAAGGCGCGGGCGCTTGCCATTGGAGCGCGCAAACGCCCAGAGCAGGTGATCAAGACTGCGCGCCCGGTTGCCCCGGGTCTGGCTGGCCAGCCCGGACGGCTTGTTGAAGGCAAGGATCGCCGCGTCTTCATGCACCAGCAGGGAGCGGATATAGGCCTGGTCAGGCTCGGAAATGTGCGGCACAGGCCGGTTGCGGGTCATGGGAAGTCATAAGTCATGGCGATTCCTGAACCGTTCAATCGCAGCCGCGTGTGAGACGCCTGCGCACCTCCTCGATCTGCTGATCGCTCAGCTGACCGTCAGAGGCTGGCCCGCCGCGATCATTGGCCACGAAGGCTTCGATCAATTCGGCGGCTTCGGCCTGCTTTTCCTCAGGCAGGGCGAGCAGTTTCTGATAGGCGGTCTTGAGCGCAACGTATTCCATGGTTGGGATATAACCGTTTTCACGACTGTCCGCCACTGCGCGCGCCTTACGAGGCTATTCCTTCTCAGTCATCGCGCCGCGCCTTTCGCAGCTGGGCCAGCTGTTGCAGCTTCTGGGCGATCGGCCCCTCGCGGCCTTCGCCTTTCGGGGCGTAGAAGACCGGGCGCGCCATGCCATCGGGGAAATAGTCCTGCCCGGAAAAGCCGCCTTCGGCATCATGGTCATAGGCATAGCCCGCGCCATAGCCCTCGCCCTTCATGAAGGCAGTTGGCGCGTTGAGGATGTGCTTGGGCGGCATGAGTGAGCCGGTTTCGCGCGCGGCGGCCCGGGCTGCCTTGTAGGCCACATAGGCGGCATTCGATTTGGGCGCGGTGGCAAGGTGGATGACGGCTTGCGCGAGGGCCAGCTCCCCCTCCGGGCTGCCAAGGCGCTCATAGGTGCGCGCGGCTTCGCCTGCGATCATCAGCGCCGTGGGGTCGGCCAGGCCGATATCCTCGCTGGCCATACGCACGAGGCGGCGGGCGAGGAAGAGCGGGTCCTCGCCGCCCTCCAGCATCCGCGCAAACCAGTAGAGCGCCGCATCCGGGTCCGAGCCTCGCACCGATTTGTGCAGGGCGGAGATGAGATTGTAATGGCCCTCGCGGTCCTTGTCATAGGCCGGCGCGCGCTTCTGGATGAGCGCGGCCAGCGACGCCGTGTCGAGCCGTTCAGTGTTGCCGGCAAGCAGGCTGATTTGCTCCACCAGGTTGAGCAGGTAGCGCCCGTCGCCATCGGCCATCGCCTTCAGCGCTGCGCGGGCATCGGCGTTCACAGGTAACTCGCGACCAAGCTCGGCCTCGGCGCGCACCAG
>CAYXQV010000024.1:0-17881 GCA_964467505.1 uncultured Hyphomonadaceae bacterium
TGCGCGGATGGTGATCGAGGACCAGCGCGTCCAGCACCTCGCCTGCTTTCGTCACGGGGCGCACCGCTCCCTCAAAGGAGACCAGCGCCCCATGCCCGCGCCCGCGGTCGCGCAGTTCATCAAGCCATGCGGCGGCGTCGATGGGCTGGAAGGCGAGTTCGCAGCGAATGGAGGCTCCGGTGAAATGGCTCAAGCTCTCAACCGCCTGAAACCGGGCTCAGGAACTCGACCCGGTCGCCCGGCAGGACGGTGTGCGCGTCTGCAACAATCTCGTCATTGACCGCCGCGCGCACAGCCGGCTCAAGAATGCTGTCGGTCTGAAACGTCTCGGACAGATGACGCCGCAGCGCTGCGACGCTCAGCCCGGCTTCGGGACAGTCCAGATCCGCAATCCCGCCGAATTCTGTCGCGATCTTGCCAAAGAAACCGATTTTCATTGCTCCCGCTCCCATTGGCTTCATCTGGCTGCGATCACGGACCCTCAGCGCACCTTGCCATGCTGAACCGTCCCGGCAAACCCCTTCAGCGCCGCATGGTGGTTGGCCCCGGCTCTTGCTGGCGGGATGTGGCCGATCACACGATGATCCATTCGCACACGGCAGCCCCTTATACCAAGCGGAACCAGGCACCATGCTGACTGTAAGGTTACTGACAGGCTTTAACAACGCATCGCTTCGCGGCTAGGACATTGTTTTTATTGGCGCACCCAATAGGATTCGAACCTATGACCTCTGCCTTCGGAGGGCGGGGGTGCTGGGGTTTTTTTGGTTCCTTGGCTTTCCGGGAAATTTCATATAACACTGTATTTAAGACACTTTCTTATTTTCGTGTTCCGTTGGGTTCCTTGCAATTCCGTTCGCAGTGGTTACTGTGTGGTTACTAGAAGCGCGGGAGTAACCACCGATGGCCGTTAAATTGACCAAATCGGTCATCGATCAGGTGGGGCCTGGATCGTCAGATCGTTTCCTGTGGGACAGTGAGGTGACGGGGTTTGCCCTGAAGGTCACGCCGACCGGGCGCAAGGTCTATGTTTGCAAGTATCGCTTCGGGAGCGGGCGGCGTGCGCCGACGCGGCGGAAGACGATTGGCGAACATGGATCACCGTGGACGGTCGAGGCGGCGCGGAAAGAGGCGCGGAATATCCTGGCCAAGGTTGCGTTCGGTGAAGACCCGGCGAAGGAAAAGCAGGAGGCAAAAAAGGTTCTGACGGTCCGCGAGCTTTGTGCCGAATATCTCGAACATGGCGTGTCGCTGAAGAAGGCTTCGACGATTGCCACGGATCGCGGACGGATTGACCGGCACATCAAGCCGCTGATCGGGCATGTCAGGCTTTCGGACATTTCCAAGGCAACCGTTACCCGCTTCATGAAAGATGTCGCGGAGGGCAAGACGGCGGTGGATGTCAAGACCGGCCATCGCGGGCGGGCGATAGTGAGCGGCGGCAAGGGCACAGCGGCGCGGACGGCTGGCTTGCTTGGCGGTATTTTTTCCTACGCGGTCGATGCGGGTCTGATGGCGAATAATCCGGTGCGCGGTGTGAAACGCTATCGCGACAATAAAAGCCAGCGCTTCCTGTCGGCGGACGAACTGATCCGGTTCGGACAAGCCTTGCGTGAGGCGGAAGCGCGCGGGGCGAACCCGCAAGCAGCGGCAATCCTGCGCCTTCTGATCTTGACCGGATGCCGCAAGGGCGAAATTCAGGAACTGCTCTGGTCGCAGATCGATTTCGACCTTGGCTTCCTGCGCCTGCCGGACTCAAAGACAGGGTATTCGATCCGGCCTTTGAACGGGGCGGCGAAGACGGTTCTGCAAAGTCAGCCGCGTTATCAGGGAACGGATTTCGTGTTTCCGTCGGAAGGTCTCGACCGGCCTTATATCGGAACGCCGAAAGTCTGGCAGAAAGTGCGGGCGGAGGCAGGGCTAGATGATGTGCGCCTGCATGATCTGCGGCATAGTTTTGCAAGCGTTGCGGTTTCCGGCGGCGCGAGCCTGCCGGTCATTGGCGCATTGCTGGGCCATAAGGACGCTGCGACCACCGCACAATATGCGCATCTGAGTGATGATCCGGTGCGCGGGGCGGCGGAAGCGGTTGGCGACCAGCTGGCGGGATTGCTGGAAACCTGAATTGACGAATCGGGAAAGGATCAGATCATCACCGATCCAGAAGATACGCGATCCGATGAAGATGAAGAAGACTACACTGCTTTTGATTTATCGGCGCAGCACAATATTGAAACAGGTACTTTCAGTGATTTATCAAAGGCTTTTAAGGGTGATCCTTCGCTTGAGCGCTATTTGGAATTGCGGCGGGCCAACCCCGGCAAACTGATCGAAGTCTCGACCAGTTGGGGCCTGGATTGGGTTATGTCCAACGATGAGCGACTGCAAGCGCTCGGAATCGATACCAAAGATGTTGTCGGTTGTCTGGATGCTGACGAGGCTTCTGCAAGCCGTCTCAGCCTTCGACTGATTGAATTGATCGTTGAGCGGCACGCGCGAGAAAATGCCGGTGAAACCCATCTGATAGGACGCGGTGAAGCAATCAGCGATAGCCTGATCAATTATCTGATTGCCATGATGCTGGATGCGCTGGATTGGAACGATAATATGACCATTTCGCGTGATCTGATCGTACTGATCAAACATCAACTCGGCGCGGAGGTTTCTTCCGAGGCAAAAGCCCAAGAAGTGAAACATCGCCGCAGCATCGCCATATGGGGAGCCGCGGAATTGAGGCTTCAAGGCGAAGCTAGCTCACTTCGTAAAGTCGCCAGCATGATGCGCGTCAGTCCCTCAACAGTACTGCGATGGTTCGCGGAGACATCCCTAGACGAAGAAGTCGAAAAAATACGCAGCTTTCTGCAAGGTGATGAATTTGAGCTGTTACAGAAAACAGTAGCAGAATTACGAAGGCGGCGAGACAAAAACGAATAGTGTTGCGCGCAAAACCGCGTGCGCAACACATCGTCTGATGGATACTGATTGCACCTATAGCCGGACGGTTCCGGTGTTGCGATTAGGATTGATCGATGAAGACAGAAGTGACGGGACAGGCGACCCTTTTGACGCCGAAGCAGGTGGCGGAGCGTTACGGACCTTCGCCTGCGACCCTGGCCAAGATGCGGCTGTATGGGACGGGACCGGTCTTTGTGAAGCTGGGGCGGCGGGTGGCCTACCGACAGGAAGACCTTGAGGCCTGGGTCGCGGAGAATCGGTTTCGTTCAACCTCTGAATATGACGCGGCGGCGAAGGGTTAGCGCATCATGGCGAAGGGTAAGGGCGGCGGCAATCGCGGGCGGCGCAAGCCGAAAATCAACCTGATCCAGACATCGCGAACTTATAAGGTCATCGAGATTGCCAAGCGTCTCGACCGGACGGTTTACACGGTGCGAAACTGGATCAATCAAGGCTTACCGGTGATTCCCGATACAAGCCCACGCCTGATTGACGGGGCGGTTCTGAAAGACTGGCTGAAAGCAAAATGGGCGAAACGGAAGAAGCCTTGCGGAATTGGCGAGTTGTATTGCTGCAAGTGTTGCAAGCCGCGTGCGCCGCATCCGACCAGCGTTAAGACCGCTGCCGGATTAGGGTCTTCGACTGTGCGATTAAGCGGCAAATGCCGGGTCTGTGGAGCGGGGATGCAGCAAGTGCGCAAGCTGTCTGATCTGCCCGAAATCCTCGCGGTTATGCGCGGACAAGCGAAAGCTGAGTCGAACCTGACAGGCTACCGCGAACCCTGTGCTAAACCGACTCTTTGGCAGGGTCAGGGCGCGTTTGATTTTGACGCCTATGAAGGAGGCTCTGACAGTGTCCATTAAATGCCCTGCGAATGAGCAGATCAAGCGGCAATATTTCCACTATCTGGAACATGCCGACGGCAAGGCGGAAGCGACGATCAAGCAGGTCGTCATGGCGCTGGGCCGGTTTGAGTTGTTTACCGGCCATGCCGATTTCAGGACGTTCAACCAGAAGCAGGCAGTCGCGTTCAAGGACTATATGGCGAAGCAAGCGTTTTCGCTTTCGACGGTTCTAGGCACGGTGAAGCGGGTTCAGCATTTTCTGCGCTGGCTATCCATGCAGCCGGGATACAAATCGCGTGTGAAGGGCGAAGCGATTGAGTTCATGAACTTGCCGGAAAAGATGGTGCGGTCTGCGAGTGCGCCGAAGGATCGCGATTTTCCGACCCTGAGAATGGTCGAGAAGGCGATTGACCGGATGCCGTCTGAAACGGCGATACAGAAACGCGACCGGGCGATGATGGCCTTATCAGCGATGACCGCGATCCGCGTAACAGCGATGACGACGCTGAAGCTGAAGCATTATGACCCTCGCCGCCGCCTGATCCTGCAACAACCTGATCAGGTTGAAACCAAGTTCAGCAAGCGGATCGACACATTCCTGATGCCGATCAGCGAGCGGTTCGAGGTGATCTTCCTTGACTGGCTGGACTATCTTGAAACGGTGGAACTGTTCGGGCCGGGTGATCCCATGTTTCCGGCGACCCAAATAGGCCAGGACGAGGACTGTCAGTTTATGCCGGTCGGCCTTACGCGCGAGCACTGGAAGGGGGCCGGAAGTGCGCGCAAGATCATCAAGACTGCGTTCGAGGCGGCGAACTTGCCGCCGTTCACGCCGCACAGTTTCCGTACGATGCAAGTTTCGGAAATTTATCGGCGGAAGCTTGATGCCGCCACGATAAAGGCGGTGAGCCAGAACCTTGGCCATGAGCAAGTTCTGACGACGCTGATCTCTTACGGCAAGATCGACCTTGAACAGCAAGGCGACCTGATCCGCGCGGCGTTTGCGGCACCTGTTGAGGGCCGCGATGATGCGCCGGTCACGCGGGCGGAGATGAAGGCTTTGTTGGAAGCACGCGGTCGCATCTGAAGCTGCAAGCACTTACGATCAAAGTCATTGGTCATGGGCTATCGAAACTTAATGGAAATTAAGCACTTTCAGGCATCCCTGCTTCCATCCCGATATCGATGCCGGGGCGATCATGGGCCAAAAATCATGTGGTGTGGCCATCAAGCAAGATGAGGAAGGACTATGGCTGCGAAACTGACACTTGCCCGGCTGGAACGGCTGCTTCTGGACGCCTGCGACGATCTTCGCGGAAGCATGGATGCGAGTGAATACAAGGAATATATCTTCGGCATGCTGTTCCTGAAACGGGCCAGCGACCTGTTCGATCAGCGCCGGGACGAATTACGCAAGGAACTGGCGGCGAAAGGGTTGTCTGAGGCGGACATTCTGGAAGCGCTGGAAGATGTGGACAATTACTCTGACGGATATTTTTACGTGCCGCCTTGCGCGCGTTGGAACGAAAGCTGGACCGAGACGGTCATAAATACCGAGGGTGATGAAAAGCAGGTTCAGCGACCGGCGCTAAAGCATGTCAAAGAGAATGTCGGATCGGCACTGAACAAGGCGCTGGAGGCGGTTGAAGACGCCAATCCCGACGCCCTGGAAGACGTTCTGAAAAATATCAATTTCAACCGTAAAATCGGCAAATCCGCCATGTCGGATGACAAGCTGGCGGACTTCATCCAGAACTTCGAGCGTATCCCCCTGCGCGATGAGGATTTCGAGTTTCCTGACCTTCTGGGTGCGGCCTATGAATGGCTGATCAAATTCTTCGCTGACTCTGCCGGAAAGAAAGCGGGCGAGTTCTACACGCCTGCCGAAGTCGTGCGTCTGTGTGTCGAGATTTGCGACCCGCAAGAGGGCATGTCGATCTATGACCCGACGGTCGGATCGGGCGGCATGCTGATCCAGACCCGCGATTATCTGCGCGAGAACAAGCAGGACGCAGGCGAGATCGTTCTGGCGGGACAGGAAGAAAACGGCACGACATGGTCGATCTGCAAGATGAACATGCTGTTGCACGGCATTTCGGACGCCAAGATCGAACAGGGCGACACATTACGTGAGCCGAAGCATTTGGCCGAGTCGAATGAGTTGCGACGGTTCGACCGCGTGCTGGCCAATCCGCCTTTCAGTCAGAACTATACCAGGCAAAACATTGCTTATGAGGGGCGTTTCCCGGTCTGGATGCCGGAAAACGGCAAGAAGGCCGACCTGATGTTCGTGCAGCACATGCTTTCAGTGCTCAAAAGTGACGGGCGGCTGGCGACGATCATGCCGCACGGCGTTCTGTTCCGGGGCGGCGATGAGCGTGATGGGCGCAAGTATTTCATAAAAAACGGCTATCTGGAAGCGGTGATCGGCCTGCCGGGGAATCTGTTTTATGGCACGGGGATTCCGGCCTGTATCCTTGTCATGAACAAGCAGGGCGCGAAGGACGCGGAGCAGAACCCGCGCAGCCATGTCCTGTTCATGAATGCCGACCGTGAATATCGCGAAGGCAAGGCGCAGAACCATTTGCGCCCTGAAGACGTGGACAAGATCGTGCGCGCCTACCGTGCCAAGCAGGACATTCCGGCCTATGCGCGCATGGTTCCGATTGCAGAGATCGAGGCCGAAGACTGGAACTGCAATATCCGCCGTTATGTGGACAATGCGCCGCCGCCCGAACCCCATGATGTGCGCGCGCATCTGAAGGGCGGCATACCGCTAGGCGAGGTCGAGGCCCTGTCGCAGTTCTGGCAGACGTATCCCGGCCTTCGCGAGGCCTGTTTTGTGCCGCGTGATGCCGCCTATCTCGACCTTGCGCCCGCCATTGAAGAGAAGCGCGCGATTGCCGGTCTGGTCGGGGAGCATCCCGCCGTGACCGCCTGTCATGACGCGATCATGACGACAATCAGCGACTGGTGGGATGCCAATCAGGGCATTGTCGAGGCGCTGGCGATTGATCCGGAAAACCAGACCGACACGGCGGGCAATGTTTACGCCATGCGGGCGGCGCTGCTGGCGAGTATTGAGGGCGCACTGGCCGGTCAGGCCTTGCTGAACCCGTATCAGGTGCGCGGTGCGTTTGCCAATTATGTCGGCCAGTTGAAGGCCGATTTCAAATCCATTGCGGCGAGCGGCTGGGGGCCGGAGCTGATCCCGGACGAGGACCTGTTGCAGGCGGAGTTTCCTGAAGTCTTGGAAGAGCAGGAACAGGCGCGGGTGCGGCTGGCGGAATTGCAGGCCCTGTTTGCCGCCGCCGGGGAAGAGGATTTCGAGGATGACGACGAAACCGGCGTGCTGCATGCCGATGAGGTGAGGAGAAGGAAAGAAAGCCTGAGAGTCCTGACCGCGACATGGAAGGCGGCGCTGAAGGTCGTGAAGGATTGCGCGGGCAATATCTTTGTCGAGGTCAAGGCGGCGGGCGAAATGCCGGGCGGGGCGAAGAAGGGGTATTATTGCACTGACGGTCTGGCGCAGTCTCATCCGGTCTTTGCGAACGGGACGCGCAGCCTGGACCTGTTGGCGCAGGCCGGACTGGCAAGCGATTTCACCGCGCCGTTAAAGGCCGCGATGGAAGAGGGACAGGCGGCGTTGGAACAGGCGCAGGCGATTGAAAATGCGCTTGCCGACCACAAGGCGCTGGAGGATGAGGCGAAGGCCCTGAAGGCGACGATCAAGGCGATTGAGGGCAAGCGCGACGAACTGGTTGCCAGTGCGCGGGCGCAGATCAGCGAGGCGGATGCGCGGGTTGCCATTCTGGCGCGGCTGAAGCGCACCCTGATGGCAACCTATGAGGCCTATTTGCGGGCCAATCAGCGCGCTTGTGTGAAGGCGATTGAAAACCTGCACGGCAAATATGCGGTGACGGCGCAAGCGATAGAGACGGCGCGGGATGCGGCGAGCGCGAAACTCCACGGCTTCCTGAAGGAGCTGGGCTATGAGTGAGGACTCTGGAAAGAAAAAAATACGAGATCTCATCACAGCACATATGTCAGGACCCAGCCCAACATGCGAAGAGCGGCAAATATCTGATGACAAAGAATGGGGCTTACTTAAGACGACCGCAGTTGTCTGGGAGGGATGGAATGCCGAAGCCCATAAAGTTCCGCCAAAGATGTTCTGGGGCAAAAGCAGCATTGAAGTGCAAAAAGGTGACGTAATCGTCACAAAAGCAGGCCCTCGCGGCAGGGTTGGCGTTGTTGCGTTTGTCGATGAAACACCACCTCGACTAATGGTAAGCGGCAAAATGATAGGTCTTCGCCCGGATAGAAGTAAAATTGATGGGCGTTACCTCGCAGCAATTCTTTCCTCAGACGAATGCCAAAGATATTTGGATGAGCGTACAACTGGAATGGCCGAATCGCAACTAAATTTTTCAAACAATTTGTTGCTTGAACTGACAGTCTCTACAATTGACCTCAAACATCAGAAAAAGATCGCGGCGATCCTTGAGACAGTGGATGAGGCGATTGAGGGGACGCAGGCGTTGATCGGGAAGTATGAACAGGTCAAGGCGGGGATGATGCAGGACCTGTTCACGCGCGGCCTGACCCCTGACGGCAAACTCCGCCCCCCGCGCGAAACTGCCCCCGACCTCTACCAGAACACCCCCATCGGCTGGATTCCGAAGGATTGGGAAATCAAAGCTCTGGAACAGCTAACGACAAAAATTGTCGATGGTATTCACCACAAACCAGAATATGCGGCGGAAGGGATACCATTCATCACTGTTAAAAATCTAACCAAATCTCGTTCGATAGAATTTTCAAATATCAATTACGTTAGCATTCAGACTCACGAGCACTGCACTTTACGTGCACATGTTGCCGTTGGTGATCTCTTAGTAACCAAAGACGGAACTTTGGGCGTGGCGCGCATCGTTGAAGATTGGATGCCAGAGTTTAGCATTTTTGTTTCGGTTGCATTGCTTAAGCCTACTAAACCAGTCACGACGGCATGGTTGCATTTCTTCTTTGAATCGGGGGCCTATCTAAGACAGCTGTCCGGTCTGTCAGCAGGTTCAGGTTTGCAGCACATCCATTTGGAGCACTTTAGGAAATTCCTTATCCCGCTGCCCTATGAAGGCGAACAAGAGGAAATTTCCGATTTGATGAAGGCTACAACAAATAATATTGCCTCAGAAGAATTGACCCTCCAAAAACTCCGTCAGCAAAAGTCCGGCTTGATGGCGGACCTGTTGACCGGCAAAGTGCCGGTCAGCGTGTAAAGGGGCGGGCATGTCGGAATATAGCGAAGTCGAGCAGGCTTTCCTGAACAGTCTTGAAGGACTGGGCTGGAGCGTGATCGATCAGGGCGCGGGTGTCCCCGGCAATCCGGCGGCAAGTCTGCGTACGAGTTTCCGCGACCTGATCCTGCCGGATGTCTTCGCCGATGCGGTCAGACGCCTGAACCGCACCCCTGACGGGCGGGACTGGCTGACGGATCGCCAGATCGAAGACCTGAAAAGCCAGATCACGCGCCAGCCGAACCGGACCCTGCTGGAAGCCAATGAAGCCATTCAGGCCCTGTTCTTCAAGGCGCAGGTCGATCAGAACGAGGTGACGGGCGAGGCTGACCCGGTGGTCAGGCTGTTCGATTTTGCGAACCCTGAACGCAACACCTTCCATGCCATAAACCAGTTCCGGATCGATACGCCGGGCTGCGTCAAAGGCTTCATCATTCCCGATATTGTCCTGTTCGCGAACGGGATACCGCTGGTCGTCATCGAGGCGAAGGTGAGCGGGCCGAACTGCGCGCAGCCCATGGCCGAAGCCTTCACGCAGTTGCAGCGCTATATGGGCAAGCGGCCTGATACGCTGGCGGCGGGCCTGAAAGAGGGCGAACCGCGCCTGTTCCATACCAATCTGTTCTGTGTGCGCACGACATGGGCGGAGGCCGATTTCGGCACGATCACGTCGGGCGAAGAGCATTTCTATCCGTGGAAAACGCAATGGCCGGAGCCGGACACCGCCGCCAGCGGCAAGAGCCAGCAAGAGAAGATGATCCACGGCATGCTGACGCGGGCGAATTTGATGTCGATCCTGCGCAGTTTTTCGGTCTTCATGGATACCGATGCGGGGCGGCGTATCAAGGTCGTCTGCCGGTATCAGCAATTTCGCGCTGCCAACAAGATCATCGAAAAACTGCGCCATGGTGACACGGCGGATGCGCGCAGTGGCGTCGTCTGGCATACACAAGGATCGGGCAAGAGCCTGACCATGGTGTTCGTCGCGCGGATGCTGCGCGCCGCGCCGGATTTGAGCGATTACAAGATTTTGCTGATCAATGACCGCGTCGATCTGGAAGACCAGCTAGGCGAGACGGCGAAGCTGATCGGCGGGCGGGTGAACACTATCGACTCAACCAAGGCGCTGCGTGAAAAGCTTTCGGGAGATAGTTCCGATGTGAATATGGTCATGGTGCACAAGTTTCAGGTGCGCCAGCCGACCATGCCGGTGGCGCTGGCGCAGGCGCTGGGCACGTATAGGGCCATCCCGACGGCGGAGACGTTTGGCGTGGTGAATACGTCGCCGCGCATTGTGCTGATGATTGACGAAGCGCACCGCACGCAAGGGTCCGACCTTGGCGACAATATCTTCGAGGCATTTCCGAATGCGGTGCGTCTGGCCTTTACCGGAACGCCGCTGATTACCGAACGCCATGGCGAGAAGAAGACGATCAAACGCTTCGGGGATTATATCGACGAATACAAGCTGATGGATGCGGTCGCGGACGGGGCGACGTTGCAAATTCTTTATGAAGGGCGCACTGCCGATGCGGCACTGAACGACAAAAGCGGGTTCGATGAGAAGTTCGAGAACCTGTTCATTGATCGCAGTGATGAGGAAATGCTGGCCATCAAGAAGAAGTATGGCGCGACCGGCGACATCTTTGAGGCCGAAGAACGGATCAGGGCTATAGCGCACGATATGGTCGGCCATTATCTCGACCATATCTATCCGAATGGGTTCAAGGCCCAGGTGGTGTGTCATTCCAAGCTGGCGGCGGTGCGCTACAAGGCGGCAATTGACGGTGAGTTGAAGCGGCGGGCCGATGCGCTGCGCGCTGATCCGGCGGCGGACCCGGACGCGGCGGCGGCGATTTATTTCCTGAAGTCGGCGGTGGTGATCTCAAGCGATGGGACGAATGAACCGGCCTATGTGACGCAGGCGCGCAAAGAGGCGCGTGCACTGAGCGCGGTGGAGAATTTCTGTAAGTCCTTTGACAGGGATGACCCGGACAAAAGGAATACCGGCGTCGCCTTCCTGATTGTCTGCGACATGTTGCTGACCGGCTTCGACGCGCCGATTGAACAGGTCATGTATATCGACAAGAAAATTACTGAACACACGCTACTTCAGGCGATTGCCCGCACGAACCGTGTGAAGAAAGGCAAGTCGCGCGGCTATGTCGTGGACTATGTCGGCCTGACATCGGGCCTGATCGAAGCGCTGAAACTCTATGCCGCGACAGGCTATCAGGAAGAGCTGCGCGATGGTCTGAAGAACATCACAAGCGAATTGCCGGTTCTGGAGGAGCGGTATCAGCGGCTGATCCAGCTATTCCGGGAATACAAGGTGACGGATATTGAGCCCTTCCTGACCGGCGAGATGCAAGGGCTGGAGGCGGAAGCGGAGGTGGTGAAGCAGGCGGTGCGCGTCCTGAAGGATGAGCGGGTGCGGGCCGATTTCGACGTCTATCTGAAGAAATTCCTGAACAGTCTGGATGTGATCCTGCCGAACGCGGCGGGGCATGCCTATCGCGTTCCGGCGCGGCGGCTGGGCTATATTCAAGCCGTTGCGAAAGAACGCTATAAAGATACGAGTCTCAATCTGCGCGATGCCGGTGAAAAAGTGCGCAGCCTGATCAATGAACACCTGATCAGCCTGGGCATAAATCCGAAAGTCCCGCCGGTGGAGTTGCTGGATAGCGGGTTCATCGAGAAGCTGGGCCAATCGACGGGCGGCGACGATGAAGCCAAGGCCAGCGAAATGGAACATGCGATCCGCAAGCATTGCACGGTTCACCATGACGAAGACCCCGCCTTCTATAAAAGCCTTTCGGAAAAGGTGGAGAACCTGATCACGCAGCACCGCGACGATTGGGGGCGGTTAGCGGAAGAACTGGCCAAGCTGCGCACGGTGGCGACGGAAGGACGCAAAGCGGGCCAGGATGGTATGAGCCGCGAGGCGACGACCTTCTTCGAGCATATCGCCAATGAGGTTTATGAGGGCGGCGAGGTTCCCGATGAAGACAAGGCGGCAATGCGTGATTTGATGGAAGCGCTGGTCGATACGATGGCGGAGACGATTGGCAGTATCGACTTCTGGAACAATGCAAACAAGCAGCGCCATTTGCGCGGCGAGATCAAGATAGCGTTGCTTTTATCGAGTGTTCCGACACTGAAAGAGAAGCGCGACCGTGTCGCGGTGGAAGTTATGAACCTTGCCAAGAACCGGCACAATGAGCTGTTACGCAGGGCAGATGAAGGAGATCAGGCATGATCCAGAGACAGGTTCGCGACATTGCCTATACGCTGCTTCCCGGCACGGATCGCAACACGACCGACATTGTGATCGAGCGGAACGGTCAGATTGTTGTGCGACCGCCGAAAGACATGACGCCGGAACGGGTGGATTCGGTCGTCGATGCGAAACGTCTCTGGATTTATCGAAATCTTGCTGAATGGCGTGACCTGAACGCCGCCGCTGTTGCGCGTAGCTGGGTGAACGGCGAGACATTTCTTTATCTTGGCCGAACTTATCGTCTATCGATTGTCAGCGGTGCGAAGCAGGACCTGTTGCTTAAGGACGGACGGTTCCTTCTGTCGCGAGATGTGATCGAGACAGGCGGCGTTGCCGGGGCAAGGCGGGCGTTCGAGGCTTACTATTCTCAGAAGGCTCTGGAGCGGGTACGGGCGCGGGTGCGCTATTACGCGCCGAAGGTCGGGGTCGCGGTTTCATCTGTCGAGGTCAAGGACATTGGGTTCAAATGGGCGCGATGCGGCGCATCTGGCGCGCTCGCCTTTCATTGGAAGTGTATGATGGCCCCTGCCCGTATCTTCGATTATCTGGTCGTGCATGAATTGTGTCACCTGATCCACCGCAATCATTCAGATGCTTACTGGAACGAGGTGGATAAGGTCATGCCCAATTATCGGGAGCGCAAAGACTGGCTGCGCAAGCATGGCGCGGGACTGGATTTGTAAGGGCGGAACCAAGCGCGGTGGTCACTATGTGGTTACTGGCAGGGTTAAGCAGCGCATCGCTCGGCGGCTGAGACGTTGTTTTTATTGGCGCACCCAATAGGATTCGAACCTATGACCTCTGCCTTCGGAGGGCAGCGCTCTATCCAGCTGAGCTATGGGTGCTGGCAATTTGCGTCTTCTAGGCCAATTGGGCGGGGTGTGCAATTGCCGGGCGCGGCGCCTTGGTATGGCCCAACTGCGATCGCCGCGCGCCGGGGCCTTTGTGCTGGACGCGCGCCAGCCATTTGGCGTATCGCTCCGCGTGCAACACGATCCCATGACCCATGGAGCAAGCATGCCTCACGATAACCGACTTTACACGGTGCTGGCCGGCGCGCTGGGCGCCCTCCTGCTGGCGGCGTGCGAACCCGTCGACACGCCGGGTACAGGCGAAGGCGCCGCGCCAGCCCCCTCCGAGGCGACCATCAGCCAGGGGCAGGAAGCCCCCCGTGTCGATCGCGCAGAGGCCGGCGCCCCGGATCGCGGGCGCGATGATGACGGCGACGGGTCTGGCGCGCCAGCCCTGTGGACGCTGTCTGACGAGGACACAGTGGTGCATCTTTTCGGCACCGTTCATATCCTCAAGCCCGGAACCGAATGGCGCACGCCGCAATTCGACGCGATCTTCGAGACCGCCGATGCGATCTATTTCGAAGCCGACGTCTCAAGCCCCGAAGCGGCAACGGCGATGGCCCGGCTTGTGCCACAACTCGGCATCTTCACCGACGGCACGCGCCTGAGCGATATCCTCGATGAAGAAGAGGAACGCGAGGTTCGCGAAGCGGTGGAACATATCGGCGTGCCGATGAGCGCCGTGGAGCCGATGAAGCCGTGGCTTGCCACGGTGCAACTGTCAGTGCAAGCGCTGGTCAAGCAGGGCTACAAGCCCGACAGCGGTGTGGAAACCGTGCTCACCAGGGCGGCGACCCTGTCCGGCAAGCCCATGCGGTTCCTGGAAACGGGTGAACAGCAGCTGCGTTTCTTCGCGGACATGTCGCAGGAAGACCAGGTGGAGTTTCTTGTCGCATCAGCCGTCCAGATCGAGGAGAATCCCGAATTGCTCGACACACTGGTCACCGAATGGACCCAGGGCGATGTCCGCGCCATCGGGGAGATCATGGCCAAGCCCGAAGTGATGGGCTCCCAGCATGTCTATGACGTCCTGATCGTGGAGCGCAACGCCAACTGGACCGAACAGATCGACACGCTGATGGAAGAGGAGGGCGGCACCTTCCTCATCGCTGTGGGCGCTGGCCATCTTGCGGGCGCCGATAGCGTGGTAGAAATGTTGCGCACGAAGGGTTATGAGGTGACCGGCCCCTGACCCTTGCCGGCGCGGCGGCCTGCCCGGCCTTCAAAGCCCCGGCGCGTCAGACACCTGCACCACAAGTTTGCCCAGGTTCTTGCCGGTAAACAGGCGCTCAAGCGAAGACGGGGCAGCTTCCAGGCCATCGACAATATCGGTTTCGAATGCCAGCCGGCCTTCCATCAGCCAGCCGGCCATGGCCTGAATGCCTTCCGCAAAGCGGTCGAGATAGTCAATCACGATGAAGCCCTTGATCAGGGTGCGGCGCATCAGGATATTTGAGAAATTGTATGGCCCGGCGACCGGCCCGGTCGCATTATAGGTCGAGATCAGCCCGCAAAGCGGCATGCGTGAAAAATCGTTCAGTCGCGCGATGACCTCATCCATGATTTCTCCGCCGACATTCTCGAAATTGATGTCGATCCCGTCGCGGCAGTGCCGGTCGAGAGCGGCCCCGACATCCTCATTGCGGTAATTGATCGCGGCATCGAAGCCGGCCGTCCCGGTCAGCCAGCGGCATTTCTCGTCCGACCCGGCAATGCCCACCGCGCGGCAGCCCTGGATCTTCGCGATCTGGCCGACCATTGACCCAACCGCGCCGGCCGCTGCCGACACCACCACCGTTTCGCCGGGTTTGGGCCGGCCAATATCCATCAGGCCGAAATAGGCGGTCATTCCGGTGGCGCCGAGCGGGCCCATATAAGCGGTCAGCGGGACACCGGGCAGCTGTGGCAGCTTGTTCAGCCCCGCACCCGGGAGCGTATTGTAGAGCGCCCAGTGTGCCAGCCCGGTATTGACAATGTCGCCGGGCGCAAACCCGTCATGGCGACTTTCCGTGACAATACCGATCGAACCGCCGCGCATGGGCTCTCCGATGGCAACCGGAGGCATATAAGCATCCATGTCGCTCATCCAGATGCGGTTTGTCGGATCGAGCGAGAGGTAAATCGTGCGCACGCGCACCTCGCCATCACCGGTCGGCGCCAGTTGCTGTTCGACGAGTTCAAGGTCGCCTTCCCTGACGTCGCCGACAGGCCGCTGACGCAGCACCCAGACCCTGTTTGTTTCCGACATGATTTTTCTCCCGCGCGATTCACTCCGGCTGTTATGCGCCCATAGCGCAGGGGAAGGAAAGCCGTCAGAACGAAAGGGAGATGACGGAAACGGCTTCAGCCGCCGATAAGGCGCTGGACCAGCCCCATCGCGCCGGTGAATTTCAGCCCGCCATCGCGTACCGCCAGAGCGATGCACACTTCGCCCTCATCGGCGACCGGCTGGTGAACCTCGTCACCCGACTTCACCGCGAGATCTCCCGGTCCATAAGCGCCTGATCCATCGGTAAACCCTCCGGCGACAACGAGTGTGTATTCGCGCCCTTCATGGGTATGGCGCGGCACGCTCGAGCCCGGCGCGATACGAAAAAGCTCTGTTTCGGCACGCCCGCCCGTGTCGAGCTTGAGCCGTTTCAGCCCCGGAGCAACGAATTTCCATCCGGTCTCGCCTGCGGCCCGCAGCGCTGTTTCGCGCAAGGGTTCGGGCAGTTCGAGAAGTTCGCCCAGTGCCTCGCCAGCCGAACGGGCCGCAAGGTGCCTGTTTGACGCGACAGTGTCGGCATCAATTGCAGCGAAGGCCTGCTCAAGCGCGCCATCACGCAAATCGCTGCTGGGCTGGTGTTCCAGGAAAATCCCGCTCAGCATCTCGCTGAGAGCGATCGCGTTCGACACGTCATTGCGCAACGCAGCCTGGGTCTCCACCAGCAAGGCGAAGGATGGATCCAGGCAGCCAGCAGCATAAGCGCTGTAGAGTTCGCTGAATGCAGGCGATTTTTCAGCTTCTGGCAAGGCGACTCTCCGAAAGTTTCAACCACGATTCCGACATATGTCCCGCTGATGCAGAAGGTCAAGCAATCGGCAGGACCGATTGCGCAGAGCGTTTCAATGATCTTCCTTCAATTCGCCCCGCAGGCGGTTGAAGGCAAGCCTGATCCGCGACTTCACTGTTCCAAGCGGCAACCCGAAGGCCTCGGCAATTTCGCTGTGTGACAGACCGTCAAAGAAGGCCGCTTTCAGCAATTGCAGCTGCTCGGGCGGCAGTCTTTCCATTTCATCACGCACCCTGATTTCCATTTGCCGGCGGTCCAGCAACTGGTCGGGCTGGTCAGGCTCGGCGGGTCTGAGCATTGGCTCGTCGGGTTCCAGCGCGGGCTTGTCGGCGCGCCGGTGCGCGTCAATGCGCCGGTTGCGCGCGATCCGGAAGATCCAGGTTGAGACTGAAGCCTTTTGCGGATCATACTGGCCGGCCTTGCGCCACACACTGACCATGACCTCCTGCATGAGGTCTTCTGCCTGGGCGGGGTCGGCACCGAGTTGCTGCATGTAGCTTTTGAGGCGTGGGGCAAAAAACTCGAACAGCCGGGCAAAGGATGACCGGCACTGCTCACCAGCAATCTGCAGCACATAATGTTCCAGCAATTCCCGCTGGTCTGCTGCGGCCTGGCTGTCGACTGCAACGGTCAATCCCGGCGCCTTTTTCATTTGCCGTTTCACCTTACCGCGTCCGCAGACAATCGCAACCTGTCTCACACCGGCCCTGAAATCTACCACAGTCAGCCGGCATTCATAAAATTTCAGCCAGAACCCTGTTTCTGTCTGAGCCAAGCATATAGGTACAATCCGGGAAACAGAAACGGACGCACACAATGTTCTCAGCGAGATCGATTGCCGCTCGCATTCTGCTGCTCTCCATTGTTGCAGCTGCCCCGGCGCGCGCCGCTCCGGGCGAGCCTGTGGCACTTGCCCGGTTCAGTGACTGGAGCGTCTTCACCGACACGGCGAATGGCGAGCGGATTTGCTATGCCACAACGCAGGCTCACGACAAGGCGCCGCGCACAGCCGATCATGGCGATGTCTGGTTCTATGTGACCAGCTGGGCGTCAGGGCGGGCGCGCAACCAGCCAAGCCTGAAAGTTGGCTATGAATTGCGCCCCGAAATGCCCTCGAGGGCGCGTGTGGGGCGCAGCGCCTGGTCGATGTTCAATGTCGGCAGCGAGGCCTTCGCCGATGATGAGGATGACCCGAAACTTGTGCGCGCGATCGAACGCGGTCTTGAGCTTCGCGTCGAGGCCGTGTCCGAGCGCGGCACGGCCGTCGCCTATCATTTCTCCCTCAAGGGGTCTGCCGATGCCATTTCGCGGGCCGAACGCGCCTGTCGCTAAAGTGCGTCCGACAGTGGCGAGAGCGCGAAAGCCGGAAACGGTCCGGGGTGTATGGTTATGAGCAGGCGGCGCCCCACTCCCGATGAGCTTCGCATCTGGGCGCGCGTGGCCCGGACCGTAAAACCGCTTGCCGGGCATGCCGATGTGCCTGAAAGCCCGCCCGAAGACGAACCGCCGGCAACCGCACCGCCACCGCAATCCGCCGCGCGCCCTGCGGGCAAGCCCCGCGCCTTCGGGCCGGCGATGACATCGAGCCCAC
>CAYXQV010000025.1:0-17869 GCA_964467505.1 uncultured Hyphomonadaceae bacterium
GGGGCTTCAAGCAATCCGGCAATGGCCGCGAATGGGGCACCCACGGCCTTGAGGAATTCCTTGAGGTCAAGGCGGTGCTTGGCGCCAGCGCCGCATAGGGGGCGGATCCCTGAAGCAGAATGCGAAGGCGGCCTCTTTCGGGAGGCCGCTTCTTTTTTGGCCGCGCGGCGCGGCGTGGTTATCAGGATGTCAGCGGTATGGCCGGCTGCAGCAATGCGATGAGCAGACAGGCGGCGAGCGTGGCGAGCAGCAATAGCGACAGGGCGTGAGAGGCGTTCTGGTTCTGGCTGCGGTTCATGGCGATCATCCTTCATGCTTGTGCCGCTCTGATCGGGGGCGTTGCCTTGAACACAGAATGGGGACTGACCGGCGGGGCGTCACATCAAGCTGCAACACGCCGCCGTGAGCCTGCCGGAAGGGCTGTCACAGCCCGAGCACCCGTTTGGCAATGATGTTCTTCTGGATTTCATTTGTCCCGCCATAGATCGACTGTGCGCGCCCGCCCAGATAGCTGGCCCGCGCAGGCGGTGCCCATGCGGCAAGCCGGTCCTCACCGGCCCAGTCCGGCGCAGCGCTGTCCTCGCTTGCGATGAGGGCTGCGCGCGCGCCCGCTTCCAGCATCAGCTCGGTGATCTGCTGGTGGGCCTCGGTGGCGAGGATCTTCACGATCGAGGCCTCGTTTCCGGGCGCACCGCCTGCTGCCACGGCGCTGAGGATGCGCAGGACGGTCATTTCGAGACTGTCGACGGCAAGCTCGGCCTGCGCAAGCTTGCGGGCAAAGGCCGGCTCGTCGATCAGGCGCCGGTTGCCACCCGCCGGGGCCCATGCCGCGATGTCGCGTAGCGCGCGGAGCATTTTCCGCTTGCCGCCGATGCGCGCATAGGAGGTGCGTTCATGGCCGAGCAGATACTGGGAATAGGTCCAGCCCTTGCCCTCCTCACCAATCCGGTAGTCGACAGGCACACGGACATTGTCGAACACGACCTGGTTGAGGGCATGCTTGCCGTCGATCGATATGATTGG
Organism: uncultured Hyphomonadaceae bacterium; assembly: GCA_964467505.1. GTDB lineage: Bacteria > Pseudomonadota > Alphaproteobacteria > Caulobacterales > Hyphomonadaceae > UBA5336. The sequence goes on from CAYXQV010000025.1 coordinate 1,024, forward strand.
CGTCACAGCGACACCGGGCCGGTCGATCTCGCTGATCAGGAAGGTGATCCCTTCCTGCTTGCGACCGGACGTGTCGGTCCGGGTCAACAGGAATATCCAGTCGGCATGCTGGGCCGCCGAGGTCCAGATCTTGGTGCCGTTGAGGACATACTCATCGCCCTCACGCACGGCCGAAAATTGCAGCGAGGCGAGGTCGGAACCGGCTTCAGGCTCGGAATAGCCCTGCGCCCAGCCCTCGCGCCCCTCGCGGATGCCGGGCAGCCAGCGTTGCTTTTGTTGCGGCGTGCCAAATGTGTAGAGCACCGGGCCGACATAGATCACACCCATCGGCGTGACCGTCGGCACACCGGCGCGTTCAAGCTCCTCATCGAAGATATATTGCTGTTCGATGCTCCAGCCCGGCCCGCCATATTCTGTCGGCCAGCCCGTGGCGAGCCAGCCCTTCGCGCCCAGCGCCTGTTCGGAGGCGCGCACCTCATCTGTTGTCAGGGAATGGCCCGCAGCGGTCCGCGCCAGGATGTCGCGCGGAAACTCCTGCTCGAAAAAGGCGCGCACCTGTTTGCGGAAGGTCTCCAGTTCGGGGTTGAAGGCAAGATCCATATTGTTTTCCTCCAGGCAGGCGGGCTGGCCCGTCTTATGTCAGGGAAAAGCCTAGCGGCTCTGCCTGCCAGGTCCAGCCTGACGCCGGGGCGGCCGGCGCGCAATTCAGCCGCTGTGCTCCAGGATATCCGGCCCGATCGTCGCGATTTCCCGCATCCCGGTCAGCGCCATCGTCACCTCCATTTCGCCTTTCATCGTCGCCAGCAGTTGCTGCACACCGCGCCCACCGGCGGCGGCCACGCCATAGACCCAGGGCCGGCCCATCAGCACGCCCTGCGCGCCCGATGCCAGCGCCCTGACGATGTCCTGGCCGCTGCGCACACCGCCATCCATCAGCAAGGTAGCGCGCCCATCCAGCGCCTCGGCCACGCGCGGCAGCATTGCGATGGATGAGGACACGCCATCTAGCTGGCGTCCGCCATGATTGGACACGACCACGCCGTCAGCGCCGGCTTTCACTGCCAGCGCGGCGTCCTGCGGGGAGAGCACGCCCTTGATGACCAGGCTGCCCGTCCAGATACTGCGGAGCCATTCGATATCCGCCCAGGTCACCGAAGGGTCGAGCTGGCTGTCGATCCAGGCCTTGAAATCGGCCGGCGTGGTCGCTCCGGGAACATATTCGGCAAGATTGCCAAAACTGTGCGGGCGCCCGCCAAGCGCAACGTCCAGCAGCCAGCGCGGATGCAGGAGATAGGAGACCGGCCCGCCGCGCAGGCGCGCGAGCGGCGAAGCCCGCCCGCTCAGGCCATTGCGCACATCGCGGTAACGCGCGCCGACCACGGAAAGATCGACAGTAAATACCAGCGTCTTCACACCGGCGCTGGCCGCGCGTGCGAGAAGTTCACGCACCGGGCCACGATCGCGCAGCATGTAGAGCTGGAACCAGAACGGGCGCGGGGAAACCGCAGCGACCTCCTCTATGGAGCAGATACCAACCGTTGACAGGCAGAACGGCACACCCGCTGCATCCGCAGCGCGCTTGGCCTGCGTTTCCGCCCGGCGTGCCATCATCCCGGCCATCCCGACAGGCGCCAGCGCAAGCGGCATGTCCATGGCTTCGCCGAACAGGCTGGCCGACGTGTCGATCGCCGAGACATCGCGCATCACGCTCTGGCGCAGCTGCAGCGTTTCGAAGTCTTCGGTGTTCCGGCGAAGCGTTCGTTCGCCATAGGCGCCGCCATCAACATAATCAAACAGCGCGCGTGGAAGGCGCCGTTCGGCTATCCGGCGATAATCCTCGAAACTGGCCGGCGCGAGACGCAGCGTGGGCAATCAGGCCTCCCTCGTGTCCGCGCCCTGCTACTTTTCAGGCATCCTGACTGGCGATGATGGCGCCGTGGCAGTGCTTGAACTTCTTGCCCGATCCGCAAGGGCAAGGCGCATTGCGCGGCGTTTCGGACCAGTCGTCCTCGGCCTGGGGCACGGCGCCGGGATGGTTTGTGTCGCCCTCATCCACCTCGTTGCGGCCCGTATCAGGGTCGAGATGTGCCTCCGTCGATGGACGTCTGGCCGGCGCGGCCACTGCAGGTAAGGGCTGCTCACCCATTTCGATGCGCAGGCCCATCAGCGAGCGTGAAACCACCGCACGCAGGTCCGACAGCATGGCGTGGAAGAGCTTGAATGCCTCTTCCTTGAATTCGTTGAGCGGATCGCGCTGGCCATAGCCGCGCAGGTGTATCACCGAGCGCAACTGGTCAAGCTGCTGGAGGTGCTGGCGCCACTGCATGTCGAGGACCTGCAGCAGGACCTGTTTTTCGATATAATTGATCTGCGCGTCACCGGCGAACTTGCGCTTTTCGGCATAGACATCATCGGCCGCCTTGCGGATGCGCGCGAGGATTTCCTCATTCGCCACGCCGTCCTCACCCGCCCATTCGCGCACAGGAAGCTCAAGGCGCAGGTCGCGTTGCAACAGCTCGTCAAGCCCCTCGATATCCCATTGTTCTGCATAGGCCTTTGCCGGCATCGTGACCGACACGATGTCCTCGATCACCTCGTCGCGCATGCTGGCGATGGTTTCGGAAACATCCTCGGCCTCCATGAATTCCCGGCGCTGCTCGAAGATCACCTTGCGCTGGTCATTGACGACATCATCATATTTCAGGACATTCTTGCGCATCTCGAAATTGCGCTGTTCGACCTTCTTCTGGGAGGTCTCCATCGCCTTGTTCATCCAGGGATGGGTGATGCCCTCGTCTTCCTTGATACCAAGACGCTTCATGACATTGTCGAGCCTGTCGGCGGCGAATATCCGCATCAGGTCATCTTCGACCGAGATGAAGAATTTCGACTTGCCCGGATCGCCCTGTCGCCCTGTGCGGCCACGCAGCTGGTTGTCGATCCGCCGGCTCTCATGGCGCTCGGTCCCGATCACGTAAAGCCCGCCGGCATCAAGCGCCTGCTTCTTCTTGACCTCGATATCGGCCTTGATCTGGGCGGCGAGCGATGCAGTTTCGCCCGGCGTCAGCTCACGCCCGAGCTTTTCCGCCTGCTCGGCGGTCTCCTTTTCAAGGCGCATCTCGAAATTGCCGCCAAGCTGGATGTCGGTGCCTCGCCCGGCCATGTTCGTGGCCACCGTGACTGCGCCGGGAACGCCGGCATTGGCGATGATCTGCGCTTCCTGCTCATGGTGGCGGGCATTGAGCACCTTATGAGGGACATTCGCCTGTGTGAGCAGGGACGAGAGCACCTCCGACTTCTCGATTGATGCGGTTCCGAGCAAGGCCGGCTGTCCTCGTTCGCGGCAGGCCCTGACCTCCTCGATGATCTCGCCATATTTCGCCTGCGCCGTGCGATAGACCACATCGTCCTCATCGATGCGCACAACCTGCCTGTTGGTCGGAAGCTCCACCACTTCGAGCTTGTAGATATCGGCGAATTCCGACGCTTCGGTGATGGCGGTGCCGGTCATGCCGGCGAGCTTGTCATAGAGGCGGAAATAGTTCTGGAAGGTGATCGATGCGAGCGTCTGGTTTTCCGGCTTGATCTCGACCTGTTCCTTGGCCTCGATCGCCTGGTGAAGCCCTTCCGACAGGCGACGGCCTTCCATCATGCGACCGGTAAACTCGTCAATGAGCATGACCTGGCCATCCTGGACGATATAATCCTTGTCGCGATGGTAGAGCTTGTGCGCACGCAGCGCCTGGTTGGCGTGGTGGACAATCGAGATATTGGCAGGGTCCCAGAGCGAGCCCTCAAGCACGCCCGCCTCCACCAGGAGGCGTTCAATCCTCTCGGTGCCGCTCTCGGAAAAGACAACGCTGCGCTGTTTCTCGTCAAGCTCGAAATCATCATCCCCGATCAGGGGCACCAGATTGTCGAGGGCGCGATAAAGATCGGAGCGGTCATCGGTCGGCCCGGAGATGATCAGCGGGGTGCGCGCCTCATCGACCAGGATGGAATCGACCTCGTCGATGATCGCGAAATTGTGTCCGCGCTGGGCCATCTGCTCGAGCGAGTATTTCATGTTGTCGCGCAGATAGTCGAAGCCGAATTCGTTGTTCGTGCCATAGGTTATATCGGCGTTGTAGGCCTCCTTGCGGCCCTTGTCGTCGACACCGTGGACGACAACTCCGGTCTTCATGCCGAGAAAACCGTAAAGCTGTCCCATCCACTCGGCATCGCGCCTGGCGAGATAATCGTTCACCGTGACCACATGGACGCCCTTCTCCTCAAGGGCATTGAGATAGACGGCAAGAGTGGCCACCAGCGTCTTGCCCTCGCCGGTTTTCATTTCCGCAATTGCGCCCGAATGCAGGACCATGCCGCCGATCAGCTGCACGTCGAACGGGCGCATGCCCAGCGTGCGTTTTGACGCCTCGCGCACCACCGCGAATGCTTCCTCAAGGATGTTGTCAAGGCTCGCGCCATTGCGCAGCCGCTGGCGGAATTCATCGGTCTTCTCGCGCAATGCGATATCCGACAGGGCCTCGATCATCGGCTCCATCGCGTTAATGCGGTTCACCCGGGCGCGAAGCGGCTTGAGCTTGCGATCATTGACTGAACCAAAAAACTTGCGTGCAACGGAGAGCATGTTGGATACACCAGAACGCCTGAGGGCAGGTATGAAATCAGGATGACCGGCACCATTGACCCGAACGGTCACAAGCAGATTGGCCGGGCGAGCCGGCAGTCCCTCTCGACCGGCGCGCTCAGGAGACTTAAGAACCGGTCAGAATTGTGTCAATCCAGACGGCTGTTACGCAGAGCAGGAGAAGTCATGTCCACAATCGTGCGCAAGCTCGCAATCATGACAATTGGCGGCGTGCTGGCCGCTGCCGGCTGCACACGCGAGCCGCCTGCGCGCGAGGAGAATATCCGCGTTGACGCCGCCACTGCGGCGGTCGTGAACGGATCGCCGATCTATTTCTCCGATGTCGAGCTGGAGGCTGTCTCGCGGGGGCTGGTCGGACCGGGCGAGCCTTTCGGCATTGGCCATCCCGAATACCAGGCGGTGCTCGACCAACTCGTCGATCAGCGCCTGATGGCGCTGGAGGCGGAGGTGCGCGGGCTGCACCTCGACATGACCGCGCGCCGACGCCTCCAGGTGGCGCGTGAACGGGTGCTCGGCAACCTGCTGGTGGAAAATCTCGTGGCCGCAGAAGTGACCGACAAACGGATCCGGGAAATGTATGCCGAGCAGGTCGATCTCCAGCAGATCGACGATGAGGTCCGCCTGCGCCACATTCTCACCGACACCAGGCAGGAGGCCGAGGCCGCCCGCCAGCGCATCATCGCAGGTGAGGACTTCACCACCGTGGCGTTCGATGTCTCGCGCGACATGCAGACACGGATCGAGGGCGGGGAGCTGGGCTATGTCTCGCCGTCTAGGATGGGCGAGCCGTTTTCCAGCACGATCGCAGACACCGCGACGGGGGACATGTCCGCCCCGTTCGAAGGCGAGGAGGGCTGGCATGTCATCAAGGTCGAGGACCGGCGCACACCGCCGCCGGCCACGCTGGAGGAGATGCGCCCGGACATTATCGAGTTCCTGACCTGGGAGCAGATTGGCAAGGTTCTCAAGGACCTGCGCGCGGATGCGGTCGTATCACCGGGAAGCGGCGTTCCGAGGGTGCAGCCTGAACCGCCCCGCGAGGCGCCCGACGAGGACACGCTGTGAAGCTCGCCCGCTCGCCGCTTGCCCCGGACCAGTTCCCCGATCTGCCTGCAATTGCGGGGGTTCGCGCCGCGACGGGCTCGCGCGGCTTTTATGCCGCTTCCGGTGTGACGCGCGATGATGTCTTCCTGTTCGCCTTTGATGAAGGCACAAGCTGCGCTGGCGTGTTCACACGCTCGCACACGGCTTCTGACGATGTGAAATGGTGCCGCGAGGCGCTGGCGCTCGGATCAGGCAAGGCGCGGGCGCTGCTGGTCAATTCCGGCAATTCGAATGCGTTTACCGGCCGGCTCGGACGCGAGAAGAACGCCGCAAGCCTTGCTGCGCTGACGCAGACCCTGGGCGCGCCGAAACAGGAGTGCTTCCTGGCGGCCACCGGCGTTATCGGTGAGCCGCTGCCCGATCCGAACTATGTCGGGGCGTTCGTTCCGCAGTTGGCGGAAAGGCTCGCTGCCCCGGACTGGGAAGCGTGTGCACGCGCCTTCATGACCACAGACACCTATCCCAAAGGGGCCGGGCGCAGGATCGATTCTGACGGCGCGCCGGTCAGTTTTGCCGGCATCGCCAAGGGATCGGGCATGATCGCGCCGAACATGGCGACGATGCTGGCCTATGTTTTCACCGATGCGGCAATCACCCCGCCGCTATTGCGCGAAACGCTGGCTGAGATAACCGGGGAGACGTTCAACGCCATAACCGTGGATGGTGACACCTCGACCTCCGACACGCTGATGGTTTTTGCCACCGGTGCGGCTGACATGACGGCGATCACGACACGCGATGATACGCGCTATGCGGGCCTTGCTGCCGCGCTGCACGATGTCTGCCGCGATCTTGCCCATCAGATCGTGCGCGACGGCGAGGGCGCGAGCAAATTCGTCGAAATCCGCGTCGAAGGGGCGAAAACTCCACAGTCGGCGCGCATTGTCGCAGGCCATATCGCCAATTCCCCGCTGATCAAGACCGCCATGGCGGCGGGCGATGCGAACTGGGGCCGCATTGTCATGGCCATCGGCAAGGCGATGGAGCCGGTCGATCCTGACGCGCTTTCGATCTGGTTTGATGATGTGCAGGTTGCCGCGAAAGGTGCGCGCGCGCCGGGCCATGACGAGGCGGCCGCCAGCGCGGTGTTTGCGCAGAGCGCGTTCCGCATCCGGGTCGATCTCGGTGTCGGCGGGGGCGCAGCCAGCGTGTGGACCTGCGACCTCACCCACACCTATATCGACATCAACGGGGCCTATCGCACATGAAACTGGTGCTGGTCGCAGCAGCCGCGCTTCTGGATGCCGGCGGGCGCGTCCTGCTCGCACGCCGTCCCGAAGGCAAGCCGATGGCGGGTCTGTGGGAATTTCCCGGCGGGAAGATCGAGCCGGACGAGACGCCGGAACAGGCGCTGGTGCGGGAACTGAAGGAAGAACTGGGGATCCGGGTGGCGCGTGAAAGCCTGGAACCTGTCACATTTGCCAGTCACGCTTATCCCGATTTTCATCTTTTGATGGCGCTATTCAGGTGTACAGTCTGGGACGGGACACCGGAGCCGCGTGAAGGGCAGGCCGTGAAGTGGGTTGAGCCCCACGCACTGGCATTGCATCCTGCACCGGCAGCGGACATACCCCTTTTCAGGGTGATCGCAGGCAGCAAGGGTGCGCAGGGATGAGAGACATGATCAGGAACCTCGCCCGACAGCTTGGGCGCGACCGCAGGGGCGCGACGGCCGTCGAATATGGTCTGATGATGGGCCTGATCGCCCTGGCAATTGTCGGCTCCATTGCGCAGGTCGGCCCACCGGTTAAAAACCATTTCGAAGCGGCGGATAACGGGTTTCCCGACTGACGCTGAAGCCGTCGCTGCAATGCGTGACGCCGCCACTAACCGTCCTGCCTGAACACCCTGGCCAGGCTGATCTTCGCACTGCCCGGCCTCAGCGCTTTTGGCTGGCCTTCTGCCGGCGCCCATCCCGACAACCAGATGATCCTGAAGGTCGCACGCACACGCCCGTCAGCGTCGCCATGGCCGGCCTGGTAAATCTGTGCTGCGCGCGCCAGCACACGGCGTGACAATCCGCGTCCGGCCGACTGCGTGAACGCGGCTGTCTCACCCATACCCCGAAGATCGTCCATCAGTCCCATCGCGCTGTCATAGCGCACGGTGATCGTCTCGATATCGACGACCGGCATGGCAAAACCTGCGCGCTGCATCAGCCCGGCAACATCCTGCAGGCCGGGCAGCGGCGAGACCCTCGGCGCAGCCCCGCCGGTAATCTCCGATTCGGCCAGCATCAGGCTTTCGCGCAACTCCGAAAGGGTCCCCGCGCCAGCCAGGGCCGCTAGCAGCAGGCCGTCAGGCTTCAGCGCCTTGCGCACCTGGATCAGCAGGCCGGGCAGGTCATTGACCCAGTGCAGCGCGAAAACGCTGGCCACCAGGTCAAGACTGGCAGGCGCAAAGGCCAGATCATCAAGCGCCATCACGCAGGCCGAAAGACCGCGCCCGCGCGCCAGAGCGGCCATGTCGGCGCAAGGATCGCACGCGAATGCCGTCGTCACACGCCCGCTTTGCAGCAATTGCCCCGCAAGGGCGCCACTATGGCAACCAAGATCAAGCGCAGTGGGGAATGTGCGCGAGCTGTCTGCCAGGCGTTCGGCAAGATCACTCGACAGACGCTGCTTGAGAAAGTCATACTCGCAATAACCCGGCGCGGCGCGCGAAAGCCTTCGAGCGTGGCGGGCAGGATCAAAGATGCGGGACGCAGGGGCGGTACTCATGGGGATGGATATGGCGCCGGTCTGGCGCCGGGCAAAAGGGATTTCACGCGCCAGCGCAGAATTCATCTGGCCGACGCGCTCGCTGGTGTCGGGAACACGCGACAGGGTGCAGGGCGCACTCAGCGCGCACGAATGGGGTGCGCTCACCTTTCTGGGCACGGTTGTCTGCCGGCGCTGCGGACTGCCCCAGGAACTCGATCTCGGCGAGGAGACCATTTGCGGGGCATGCCTTGCGCGTCCACCGCGATGGCAGGCGGCACGCGCCGCGCTTGTCTATGATGACGCCTCGCGCCGCCCTGTGCTCGACCTGAAACGCGCCGGCCGGCGTGACGGCCTTGCCATCATGGCCAACTGGATGGTCCAGGCCGGGCCCGACCTTGTCGCGCGCGCCGAACTGATCGTGCCTGTGCCCCTGCATTATCGCCGGCTCGCGGCGCGTGGCTACAACCAGGCCGCCTGGCTGGCAGCGACCGTGTCGCGGCGAACCGGCGTGGCAATGCACCCGGCCCTGCTCAAGCGAGTGCGCGCCACGCCCAGCCAGGGCGGACTGAATGCCCGTGCGCGCCGACGCAATGTGGCCGGGGCATTCGTGGTTCCCGACCGCAGCGCCCATCGCCTGGCCGGCAAGACAGTCTTGCTGGTCGATGACGTGCTGACCACGGGCGCCACCCTGAATGGCTGCACCCGCGCGCTGTTGAAAGCCGGCGCAGCTTCGGTCGACATACTCGTGCTTGCGCGCGTTGTGCGGGCGCGCGACGTGACCATATGAACCATGAGGCCAGACAGTCGGGAGAAGGATTTCCATGGCGAAAGTCACGATTTATACGCGGGCGATGTGTCCTTATTGCGTGCGTGCGCTGAACCTGCTCAAGCGCAAGGGCGTTGCGTTCGACCAGGTTGATGCGGGCATGGACGCACAGCGCAAGCAGGAGATGGTCAGCCGGGCCGGTGGCGCACGGACATTTCCGCAGATCTTCATCGGTGACACCCATGTCGGGGGCTGCGACGAGATGATGGCGCTGGAGCGCCGTGGCCAGCTCGACGCCCTTCTGGCCGCGCCGTCATGAGGAGCTCGGAAAAATGATCCGCTACGCCCTGCGCTGTCATGATTGCCACGCACAATTCGAGGCCTGGTTTGCCTCGTCGGCGGCCTATGACCGCCAGTCGGCTGGCGGCCTTGTGGTCTGCCCTGAATGTGACAGCGCCGATACGGGCAAGCAGATCATGGCGCCGGCCATTGCCGGGTCGCGGCGCACCCGTGCGCCTGAAGACGCGCAGGCTGCGAAATTTGCAGAATTCGCCGCGAAGACCCGCAGGCACATCGCGGAGAATTTCGCCTATGTCGGCGCCGATTTCGCAGAAAAGGCCCGTGCGATGCATGATGGCGAGGCCGACAAGAGCGCCATCTGGGGTCAGGCCAGCCCGGCTGAAGCCCGCGCACTTATCGAGGAGGGTGTCGGTGCCCTGCCATTGCCAGAACAGTTCGCGCCAAAGCCGCCACCTTCGGAAGACGACATCAACTGAACGGGGCTGCGCGTTTCTGGCCGCTTGACCATTGCTGGTGTCGGCGTAAACACAGTCTCGAACGTATCAAACAGGCAAGGTTGCGAGGCACGAGATGGCAGCGGCTGATTACACACGCGGCGAAATGGACATCACCGATCAGGAACAGACCTGGGGCGGATTTATCAGGTTCTCGCTCTGGGGCGGGTTGTTGACCATCATGGCAGTGGCCTACATGACCCTGACGCTCGCTGCCGGCATGAACTGGCTGATTGCGCTTGTCCTTTGCGCGGGCAGTGGCCTTGTCGGGGGACTGCTCCTGGGCATGGGCGGGGCATGGATCGCAGCCGTGATCGGACTGTCAGCGCTGGCCATCTTCATCCAGATCATGATCGCGCTTTCCCAGGCCCTTATCCCGAACTGACCCTTCCGGTCAGGTTGAACCATCGCAGCACCGGCAATAGCGGGCCACAGGGTCGTCCTGCAACACGCGCAACTCAATGCGCGCGCCGCAGGCTTCGCAATAGCCAAAACAGCCGCTTTCAAGCCGATCGAGCGCGTCCTCGATACGTCGCAGGTCACGCGCGGTCTGCTCGGATGGGCGACGGCACGCAGCCAGTCGCTTTTCGATGGGGCCAAGATCCTCGTTCACCTGCAGGATGCTGCGCGCGACTTAGTGACTTGGCAAGCCCTCTTCGGCCAGTGTGCCTTTCTCTCCCGATGAAACAGGGTTAAGGCGACTTTCATGGACTTGGCTGCAATCGAACTGAAGGGGGCCACCCGGCGTTTCGGACACTTCGTGGCCGTCGACAATCTCAGCTTCACGGTCCCGCAGGGGGCAATTGTCGGGTTTCTTGGTCCCAATGGCGCGGGGAAATCGACGAGCCTGCGCATGGCGCTGGGCATTCTCAAGCCAGATAGCGGCACGGTGTCGCTGCTGGGTGCGCCGCCCGGGCTGGAGGCGCTTCGCCGGGTCGGCTTTCTGCCAGAGGAACGCGGGCTCTACAAGAAGATGAGCCCGCACGCGACAATCACCTATTTCGCGCGCCTGCGGGGCATGGATGCGGGCGATGCGCGCCGGCGTGCCGACGAATTGCTTGAAACCGCCGGTCTTGCGGAATTCTCCAGGGCGCGGATTTCGAAACTGTCCAAAGGCATGGCCCAGAAGGTGCAGATCCTGTCAACGCTTGCCCATCGCCCTGACTTGTTGATCCTCGATGAGCCGTTTTCGGGCCTCGACCCGGTCAACCAGCAGGATCTTGAACACCTCATCGGCGAGGAACACCGGCGCGGGGCAACGATCCTGTTCTCGACCCATGTGATGGAGCATGCCGAACGGCTTTGCGAGACAATCGTGATGATGGCGCGCGGCCGGAAAGTCTTCGATGGCAGCCTTGAAGCGGCTTATGGCGCACTTGGCCAGCGCGCACGCATTGCCGTGACTGAAGGGTTTGACCTTGCCAGCGCGCTGCAGCCGGCCGGCTTTGCCGCGCAGGCCGAGCCCGCAAGCGATGGCCGCCAATGGTGGCAGGTGAAGCTTCCAGGCAGTGTCGATGCGCAGGATGCACTGCGTGCGGCAATCGAGGCAGGCGCGCCAATCGCAGGTTTCGCGCCGCAGCTTGCACGCCTGCGCGACGTGTTTGTCTCACTGGTCAGCGACGCGGAAGCGCGCGAGCTTTCAGGCCAGGAGACGGGCCAATGATCCGCTCCATCTATCTCGTCGCGCGCCGCGATTATCTTGGCTATGTGACCGCCTGGGGTTTCTGGCTGGGCCTGCTGCTCACGCCGGTGCTGCTCGGCGTGGGGATGATCGCCCCGGCACTGGCGGCCTCCTCCGAACCGGTCCGGCATTTTACCGTCATCGACGCAGGCAACCAGTTCCGCGATGCCCTGCTGGCGGAAATGGAACGCGATCGCACCGCGCAACTGCGTTTCCAGATCGAGACGCTGCAGCGGCTCGCACCGGGCGACGGCGGCGACGCACTGGAGCGGTTCGACGCCGCGCTGGAGCGGGGTGCCCCGCTTGAAGAGGCGCTGGCGCAGTCCGGCAGCGGCGAGACGGTTTCGCTTCCGCAGCGCAGCTTCGCCTATGTTGCGCCACCCGCTGAAACGATTGATGATCTGCGACCCTGGCTGATGGGCGAGCGGCAGGTCGAGACCGCCGACGGGCCTGTCTCACTGTTCGCGGCACTGGTCGTTACGGCTGACGGGATCGAATACTGGAGCGAAAACGTCACCGAAGGCGGGCTGAAGGCGCTTGCCCGCAACGCCGCCACGAAGCTTGCCCGCACACAGGTTTTCGCCAGCGAAAATGTCGATCCGGCCATCCTGGAACGTGTGGCGGCGGCGACACCACAGATTGAGGAAAAACGCGTGCGCGCCGAGGCCGATGCGTCCAGCGAGGTCACCCTGGCTGACCGCGCGCCCTATATCGTGTCCATCGCGATCGCCTTTATCTTGTGGACGCTGGTCTTTTCCGTGGTCAACTACCTGTTGATGGGCACGATCGAGGAGCGCTCCAACAAGATTTTCGACGCCCTGCTGACATCAGTAAGCCTTCCGCACCTGCTTGCCGGCAAGCTGCTTGCCGTGCTGGCCGTATCGCTCACATTGATGGCCGTCTGGGGAATTGGCGGGACCGCGATGACCGTGCTCGTGGGCACGGCATTGCCAAGCGGCGCGGCAAGCATGATCGAAACCTTTGCCCTCGCAGCGCTTGATCCGGCGATCCTTTTGCCCGCATTGTTCAGTTTCCTGCTTGGCTACCTGATGTATGGCGCGCTTTTCCTGGCGCTGGGATCGCTGTGCGACACGATCCAGGAAGCGCAGACCCTGATGACGCCTCTGCTCGTCTTGCTGATGGTGCCGCTCTTCATGCTGGTCATCGCGATCGAGAACCCGGAATCAGCCATTATCAACGTGATGAGCTGGGTCCCGGTGTTCACGCCATTCCTGCTGATCCTGCGAATGCCAACCGAACCGCCCCTGTGGGAGGTCGCCAGCCTGCTGGCCCTGATGGGCGTGTCCTCCATGGTCATTCTCTGGCTGGCAACGCGGGTCTATCGCGCCGGAGCTGTGCACGGCGCCGGCGTCAATGATGCGCTGGCCTGGATGAAGAACCTGCTGCCCGGCCTGGGCAAGACGGATAGCTGAAAAGCAAAGCCCCCTGCGGCAGTTCCGCAAGGGGCGTTTTCCTCGGTCGTTTGTCAGTCTGTCAGACTTGCTGGCCGCCGGGCCCTGCAGGCGAGAACTTAAGTTATCAGACCTTCGCGCTGGGCGCGCTTGCGGGCCAGCTTGCGGGCGCGCCGCACGGCCTCTGCACGCTGGCGGGCACGCTTTTCCGAGGGCTTCTCGAAATGCGTGCGCGCTTTCATCTCACGGAAAAGGCCTTCGCGCTGCATCTTCTTCTTCAGCGCGCGCAGGGCCTGTTCGACATTGTTGTCGCGGACGATGATCTGGACGATGGTTCTCTCTCCTTTGGCTCCGGTGCGCCTTCAGCCCGCCGGAATAACTGTTCAGGACTTTCGTGTCCGGTGATTGGCATGACAAGAATTGTGCGCCTATATCATGGCGAAATCCATTTGCCTACCACAAGAAGATAGCACAATGACGCCACCCTCGCAAACGATCCGTACCGTCTGGCTGGAGGCACTGCTGCAGCGTGTGCCCGCGCAGGGCTGGAGCGAGGCGGCAGCCAGCGCGGCGGCGCGCGATGCCGGGCTTTCTGCCGAAGACCAGGCACTCGCGGCGCCCGGCGGTGTGAAAGACCTGCGCGAAGCATTCTTCGACGCGGCCCAGCAGGCCATGACCGACGAAATGTCAGGCCGGCAAGTCACGCCGATGCGGATGCATGAGCGTGTCGCGCTCGGCGTGCGGATCTGGCTGGATGCGCTGTCGCCACACCGTGAAGCCGTGGCGCGTGCGACGTCGCATGCCTTCCTGCCCTGGCAGGCAGGCGATGCGGCTCAACGGGCCTGGTCGCTCGCAGATGCCATCTGGGACGCGGCCGGCGACACGGCGCAGGACCATAATCGCTATACCAAGCGCGGCCTGCTCGCTTCGGTCCTTCCGGCAATCGTCCTTTACTGGCAAACCGGGCCTGATGACGACGCGCTCGACGATTTCATCATGCGCCGGCTGAAGAATGCGATGACGCTCGGAAAGACGGGCGGGCAGGTGCTCGGCCCGGTTTTCAGGATTTTCGAGAACCTGCCGGGCCGGTCCGCCTGACAAGGTGTCCCATCTTCCGGCCAGGGCGCGGTTCACCCTTGCCATAGAGTGTCAGCGACACGTCGCGGCCATAGGCGGCAGGCGGGCGCAGGGCTTCTTCTGCCACAAGGTTGACCATTTCGACATCGTGAAAACGCTCGATCGCACCAAGCGGCCAGCCAGTAACCGCACGGATATGGTTCTCGAACTGCCCGGTCGCGCAAGCCTCCGGCGTCCAGTGCCCCGAATTGTGCACGCGCGGGGCAAATTCATTGGCCAGAAGGCGCCCATCAGGCATGACGAAGAACTCCAGCGCGAGAACGCCGACATAGTCCAGCGCCTGTGCCAGCCCCGTGGCTGTCATCTGTGCACGGCGCGCCATGTCCGCATTTATCGGGGCGGGCACACGGGACCGGCGCAGCATGCCTGCGGAGTGGAAATTGTGCGGCGGGTCCCAGGCCACGGTGTCACCATCAAGCCCGCGCGCCACGAGACCTGAAATTTCAAGATCGAAATCCATGATCGCTTCGAGCACGCACGGGCAGGCGCCGAGCCGGTGCCAGGCTGCCTCTCCGGCATCGCGGCCCTCGACCCGCGCCTGGCCCTTGCCGTCATAGCCCTCGCGTCTCGTCTTCAGGATGCCGGCACCGCCCAGCGCGTCCAGCGCGCACGCAAGCTCTCCGGGCGAACTCACGCTGCGCCAGTCGGCCACCTCGATACCGATGCTCTGGAGGAACGCTTTCTCCTCGGCCCTGTCCTGGGAAATCGCCAGCGCCCTGGCGCCGGGGCGAAACGGTGTGCCCGACGCCTCGATGGCTTCGGCAGCCTGCGCGGGCACATTCTCGAATTCCACCGTGACCACATCGCAGTCGGCGGCAAATGCCTGCAGCGCCGGCAGGTCATCAAACGCCCCTTGCACATGCCGGCCGGCAACCCTTCCGGCAGGCGCATCAGGCCGCGGGCAATAGACATGCACGTCAAAACCAAGTTTCGCTGCCGCAACAGCAAGCATGCGACCAAGCTGCCCGCCGCCGAGAATGCCGATCACGGAACCTGCCGGGAGCATCATGCCTCGTCAGGCGCCTGCGCCACAGCGCTGGTCTGCGCAGCCCGGTAAGCTTCCAGCGCCCGGGCCACATCCGCATCGTACACCGCCAGGACCGAGGCCGCCAGCAACCCGGCATTCAGCGCGCCGGCCTCACCGATCGCCAGCGTTCCCACCGGGACGCCGCGCGGCATCTGGACAATCGACAGGAGGCTGTCGAGGCCGGAAAGCGACCTGGAACTGACCGGCACACCCAGCACCGGCAACCGCGTCATCGCCGCGATCATTCCTGGAAGGTGCGCTGCCCCACCGGCCCCGGCAATGATCACTCTGAGGCCGCGCCCGGCTGCGCTTTCGGCATAATCGGCCAGCCGCTTCGGCGTGCGATGGGCTGAAACGATGCGCGCTTCATGTCCGATGCCAAGCGTCGAAAGCACCTCGCAGGCGTTTTTCATCGTCGGCCAGTCGGACTGGCTGCCCATGACGACCCCGACCTGCGGGCTGGAATGTGATGGATATGGCGCCATGCCTGCGCGCTCCGTTGCAGGAAAGCACGTCACCATAAGCCGGAGGGAAATCCGGTCAAGCACACTGGTCGCGCGCGCCAGTTCAGCTTATTGAAGAGGGCATGGACACGCGCATTGACGAAACCCGCAACAGTCCTTCGCCAGCCCGCCGCGAGCGGGTTGGGCGCAGGCGTCTCGTCGAAGCATTGGGGCTGGAGCCTGAAAACATGCCGGAAGACCCGCAGGTCCGCGCGGCGCTTCGTGCACTGGGCGATGAAGTGCTCGGCCTGCATGAGGAGGTCGCACAGCTGCGCAAGGCACTGCGCGCATCGGCACAGCTCGCCGACCACGACACGCTCTGTCCGATCTTCAACCGACGTGCCTTCGTCCGTGAGCTGAAGCGCGAAATCGCCCTGGCAGCGCGTTTCGACACGCCGCTTTCGCTGATCTACCTGGACCTGGACGGCTTCAAGGCGGTCAATGACAGTTTCGGGCATGCCGCCGGCGATGCGGTCCTGTCGCGCGTGGCAGATATCCTGGTCGGAAACACGCGTGACACCGACATTGTTGCGCGCCTGGGCGGAGACGAATTCGGCGTTGCCATGCCACATGCGGCCCTGAAGGACGCCGAAGAGCGGGCCGGATGGCTCGCCAGTCGGATTGCGAAGATCAGCGTGCGCGATGCCGGCGCGCAGGATGGCGACCGCCTGCGGCTCGGCGTCTCCTTCGGCGCGGCCAGCTGGACCCCGGAACTCGACCCCGAAACGCTCATTTCCCGGGCAGATGCGATCATGTATGCCAGAAAGTCGGCCAAGGCGGCGCCAGACCCGGCTCTCCTGAAAGGGATTTGAGCCGGGCATGGGTGACAAACCGGCCCGCGCTGTGATTTACTGAGCGTAGCGGATGAGGGGTTTCAACAGCAAGAAGGAGGCATGCCTCATGTCGATTCAGGGCCGTATCGAGGAGCTTTCGAGCCGCCATCGCAAACTCGACCACGAGATCGAAAGCGAACAGAAACGCCCGGCAGCTGATGGCGTCCGGATCAGGCAGCTCAAGCAGGAGAAACTGCGCGTTAAGGAAGAACTGCGCAGCCTGAAACCCAGCT
>CAYXQV010000026.1:0-17676 GCA_964467505.1 uncultured Hyphomonadaceae bacterium
CTATCTGAACACCGAAGTGGTGGCCTTCGACTCCGAGGATCCGCGCGACCCGACAGACGGCGAGGCCGGTCATATCCTGATCAAGGACCGGAATGCGGCGAGCAATTGCCTGCTGACAGATGCCGACCCGGCGATCTTCCAGGCCGTGCTTTCAGGGTTGCAGGGCGTCGACGCGGCCACGTTCGCAGCCACGCCGCTGCAACAGGTGGGCGAGTTGCCAAGCCCTGGTCTGACCTTCAGTTGCAACGCCGACATCCTCGGTGCAGTGATCGCACAGATGAACGCCGCCGGCGACACCGATGTTGCGCTTGTTTCGGGCATCTCTGCGGACCTTTCAGGCAATGCCCTGCAGAACTCGCCGGAATTCAGCGTCAATCTCGGCGCCCAGTACACGTTCGACGTCATGAATGGCATGAACATCATTGCACGGATGGACTATTATTATCAGGACGAGATGTTCGGGACGATCTTCAACTCGCCAACGAATGACGTGATCGATGCCTGGGATGTCTGGAATGCGCAGGTCACCCTGAACAGTGCCGATGAGACCTGGTATGTGCGCGGCTTCGTCCAGAACATCCTCGATGAGGATCACATTACCGGCACGTTTATCGGTGATCAGTCGACGGGCCTTCAGACCTTTACATTCCTGCTTGATCCGCGGCTCTATGGGCTCGAGGTCGGCGTGCGGTTCTGAGCGGCGAGGTGACACGGGGCAGGGAACGCCAGCCAGCGTCCTTGTCCCGGCACCTTGCAATCAACAGGCCTGCCGCTGCTTGATCCGGGCCAAAGCGCGGGCCTTTCGTTTCACGCGAGGCGGCAGCCTCGTACTATCCGCGCGCGCACGGCCGCCTGTGCGCAACCCATCGCGCGCCCTGTCCGGTTGCCCGGCATCAGTTCTCGTCGGGTTCCGAGGCGCGGTACTTGTTGCCAAAGGTTTCCTCGCGCCATTTCAACGCGGCCTTGAGGCCATCGCGCTCGGCACGGCGCTGGAACTCGTCGCCGCCCTCGCCATCCTTGCCCCGCTTGGTGTAGAGGCCCTGCTCGCGGAAGCTTGCCACCGCCAGCAGGTCGACACTGGCGGCAATGCCGGTGCGGAAACCCATGATTTCGAATTGCCGGTTGATGCTGCGCTTCGTCATCATGATGAGGTCGGTCGGCGTCAGCGCGATCTGCTGGGCAACTTCCTCGGTTCGCGTTTCGAGGTCTTCAGCCGCCACCGCTTCGGAGGCCCACTGGCATTGCGCCGCCTCGGTCCCGCTCATCGGCTCGCACGTGAACATGTAGTATTTCGCCTTCGTCATGCCGACGAGCCAGGGGATGTATTGCAGGTTGCCGGGCGACCAGTTGCGGCCGACCGGCCAGCCGATGCTGGCATCCTCGGCGACGATCCGGATGTCGCAGAACCCGGCAAGCTCGGTGCCGCCGGCCAGGCACGCGCCATGGATCTGGGCGATCACGGGCTTTTGCAGGTCGAACAGCGTGAAATAGACCCGGGCATGTTCGAGGTCATAGGATTGCCAGAGCCGGTCGCGGGACGGATTGATGTATCCGCCCGGCGGAATATTGCGCTGGCGCTCGCCCTTCGGAACGGGCGTTATGTCATAGCCTGCGCAGAAGGACGGCCCCTGACCCTTGATGATGATGACGCGGATATCATCATCGAGTTCGAGCAACTTGGCCGCCATCTCGATCTGCAGCAGCCGCTCATAACCAAGCGGGTTGCGCTTCTCCGGCGAGTTCAGCACGATCCGGCCGATCGGCGGGTCGCGTTCGATCTCGACGAGGTCGAAGTCCGGCATCTCCACATTTTCGCGGCGATAGGGCGGCGACCATTTCACCATGCGCTCGGGCGGTTCGCGATCGGCCATGGCTCAGGCTCCGACCAGCTGGTTGAGACCGGCTGCATTGTCGTGCAGCACCAGCTTCTGCTGGTCGAGCGGAATGCCCTCCATTTCGGGAAGGATGTCGCGCGGATGTTCCAGACCCTCCATATGCGGCCAGTCGGAGCCGTAGATCACGCGATCGGCGCCCATGAGCTCGATGATCTCTTCCATGTCGTCTTCCCAGAAGGGATTGATCCAGACATGTTCGCGGAAGAGCGCGGCGGGATCTTCCTTGAAGTAGCGCGGATAACGCAGCTTGGTGTGCTCCAGCTTGTTGAACAGGTCACGCAGGAAGCTGGATCCGTTCTCGACCGAGGCGATACGCAGGTTCGGGAACCGCTCGAACGCCCGGTCAAAGGCAAAGGTCAGTAGGAAGTCATGGATCGCCCGCTCGGCGATAAGACTTGCCACGGTTGGCTTGCGGCCACCGCCAAGGGCGTCGAGGCTGGAATTGCCGCCATAGCCATTGGTCGTGTAATTGGTGCTGCCGACATGGGCGACGACAGTGATGCCGGCTTCGTTGACGCGCTCCCAGAACGGGTCGAACCGCTCATGGGTGGCCGGGAACCAGCCATCGCGCGTGCGCACGGCCTGCGGACGCATCACCAGGACATGCGCCCCGTTCTTCAGCGCCCAGTCCACTTCGCGGCACGCCCAGTCGACATCGGCGAGCGAGATGTAGGGGGCGGAAAACAGCTTGCCGCCATAATTCAGGCCCCAATCCTCCTCCAGCCAGCGATTGAACCCCTCGCAGGTCGCGCAAAGCGCTTCGGTGTCATGACCAAGGTCCTGCTCGTACAGGACGCCGGCAGTCGGAAACAGCCAGGCACCAGACAGGCCCTGTTCTTCAACCCGCGCAAGTCGCGCGTCACGGTCCATATATTCAGGAGGCAACGGCTCAAGCGCGGAATGCGTGAGTTCGATGAAGGTTTTTCCGTTGGGGTTGCCGCGAAAATACTCCCGCAGCACGCCCGGCTTTGAAATCGGGTTGAACGTCGGATTGCCGACGGCTAGGCTCAGCTTGCCCGCCACCATGTGATAGCGCTTGCCATCATCCATCTGCACCCATTGCACGCAGCGTTTCTGCATGCGCTTGGGCACGTGCCGGGTGAACGCATCCGCTGCTTCATAGAAATGATTGTCAGCATCGAAGATCTTGCCATTGTAGAGTGTCATCTTGTCGTTTCCTTTCTACTTTATTTTATTGGTTCAGCATGATGTCTGCCAGCTTGCTGCGCTGGCAGGCGCCGTCGCCCATCAGAGTGATGCTGTGCAACTGGCGCTTGAGATAGACGTGGACGAAGCATTCCCAGGTGAAGCCGATGCCGCCATGCAACTGGAGGGATGTGCGTGAGCCAAAGGCCGCTGCGTCAGCCGCCGCCGATTTCGCCATGCGGGCATATTGCTCGGCATTGCCGGGCTCGTGATCAATCGCGCAGGCGGCATTGAACAGCAGGGCGCGCGTCAGATCGATCGCAACCATGAATTCCGAAAGCGGGTGCTTGACCGCCTGATAAAAGCCGAGCGGATGGTCGAATTGCTCGCGTGTCCTTGCATAGTCGGCAGTGGTCTGCAGCTGCCATTCGGCGGCGCCGCAGATGTCTGCACTGATGAGAACCAGCACGGCAGGGGTTGCGCGTTGCAACGCTTCGATCGCCTCGCCGGGCCGGGCCGCAAGCTGCGCGTCGTCGATCCGGACACCGTCAAAATCGAGCTGCGCCTGGTCCCGCGTCAGGTCCAGGATGGCATTTGGCCGGATCGTCAGCCCGTCTGCATCGGCGGGAACGACGATCAGCGCTGGCGCTCCATCCTGTTTGGCATTGACGAGGAAGTAATCGACCTTCTGGGCATCCTGCACGAAATGGGCAGTTCCGTGCAGCGTGTTATTGTCCAGGACGACCTGCGATGCGTCATCATCCCACGACCCGTGCCGGTCGCAGACCGCGTAGCTGAAGCGCTTGCCCGCGCAGATGAGACCGAGAGCGGCATCGGCGGCCGGGTTCTCGCACGCCGCGAGGATGTATGCCGCACCGAGCGTTGGCACGAGCGGACCCGGCATGGCCGCCCTGCCGGCCTGTTCGACCAGAGCGGCCACCGCGACAGCCGACATGCCGAGACCTCCAGCACGTTCCGGCACGGCCGCAGCCAGCCAGCCGAGTTCGACAATCTGATCCCAGAGCCCGGTATCCCAGCGGCACTCGGTGCCTTGAGCAAGGGTTCGATCGCGCGCGACCAGACTGTGCAACTCGCTTGTGGAGAGGTTATCGGCGAGAACCTTTTCGGCAAGATCGCGCAGGGCCTGTTCGTCTTCATCGAAGCCGAAATTCTTCGGCTGGCCAATGGCTGGTGACATGGGTAAAGGGCCCCTCTTTTATTTGCTCTTCGCAAGGCCGAGCACGCGCTCGCCAAGGATATTTTTCTGGATCTCATTGGTGCCGCCGGCGATCGTGCCCGCAAAGGAGCTCAGATAGGCGAGCGGCCAGTTGCCCTGCTCGGGCGCATTCTCATCATATTGGGTGAGCGTGCCCAAAGAGCCTTCGATCTCCAGCGCGATCGCAGCGGCCTCCTGCGTGTATTGCGTGCCGATCAGCTTGTCCTGCAGCGACAGGCGCTGGGGATCGGCCAGGGAAGAGACGGTGCGCAGTCGCCGGTGCTGCTTGATCGCCGTCTGCCGGATCAGCATGGCCATGACCTTGTCGCGAATGATCGCATCCTCGATGGCCGGTGCGCCGTTGCGGATGCTGGTCTGGGCCAGGCGCAGCAGCGGGAACTGCTTGTTCTCGGGCTGGTTGGTTGCGGCCCTTTGCTGCCCGCCGGCCATGGCCGACAACATCGGACCTGCGCTTCTCTCATGGGCCAGCGTGGTCATGGCAACCTGCCAGCCTTTGCCGACCTCATCGACGCGATAGGAATCGTCGATTTCGAGATCGTCGAAAAGGACCTCATTGAAGCCCGCCTCGCCGGTGATCTTGATCAGGGGACGCACGGTAACCGACCTGCCGCGTTCCGACTCGATGGGGACGACGAAAAAGGTCAGGCCTTCATACTTGTGTGACTTATCCGTCCGCGCGAGCAGGATCATCCACTGTGAATACTGCGCGGTGGACGTCCAGACCTTGTGTCCGTTGATCACCCACTTGTTCTCGCCCTTGCGCACGGCCGAAGTCTGCACGCTGGCAAGGTCCGAGCCGGCACCGGGCTCGCTGAAGCCCTGACACCAGATTTCCTCACCTGAAAAGAGCCCCGGCAGGAAGCGCCGCTTGAGGTCTTCCGAACCGTGGAAGAAGAGGACGGGAACAGCCATGCCGAGACCGATCGCGCCGGCAAAGGTTGGCGTCTTCGCGCGCAGCATTTCCTGATTGGCGACGATCTGGCATTTCGTCCGGCCGCCGCCGCCATACTCTGTTGGATAGTCACATCCGACAAGGCCGGCCTCGTAGGCCGTCTTCTGCCAACCGGCATAATATTCGAGTTGTTCGCGGGTCACAATTTCGATGCCGGAATTCACCATCGGAAAATCAGGGGGAGACGGAGTGTTGCTTGCCAGCCATTCCCGGCAGTACCGCCTGAATTCTGCCTGTTCCGGAGTGTCGGTTCTTTTATCTTGTGACATTGTCTCTCAGCACCTCAATCAAACGGTTTTGTCAGTCTCATTGTCAAAGCCGCACGACATCAATCGTGCGGCAGCCAGTTTATAGGTTCGTCCAGAAGTTCTGCTGCCTTCTTTTCGGTGGAGGCCGCCGCCGCCGCGAGCATCTTTCGCGACTCAACCCGCGCCGCTGTTGCATCACCCTTTTCGATGCAGGCGAGAAGCAATCGCATATGCCTGATGCTGGCCAGTCTCTCCTTCAGGTCGAAGAGGACGCTGGAGCGCGCATACATGCGGTGCAGGGCGTCAACCAACAAGCCGAGCACGAGGTTCTTCGAAGCGATCGCAATCTGCTCGTGAAACCGGCGCGCCTCGAACGACCAGGCTTCAAAATCCTCAGCGCAATCGTCAAGCCGGTCGACGCACTGACGCAAGGCCGCTATCTCCTGACGCGTCGCTCGCTCCGCCGCCTGGCCCGCCAGTACCGGAAATATCGAAACCCGCGCATCCATGATCGAGCGCAGGCTGGCCCCGGCAAACTGCAATTGCAGGGACAGGGCACTGGCAAGGTGTCCTGAATCGGGCACATGCACCACCGGCCCGCCACCCGGGCCGGCCTTGATGCGCAATGCGCCCTGCATCTCAAGGTAGCGGAGCGCTTCACGGACAGTGGCGCGCGCGGCCCCATAGGTCTCGACCATGACATGCTCGGGATCAAGCAGTGCGCCGGGCCCGAGGGTACCGTCCCGGATGTCGTTCACGATCGCCTTGGCCACCCGGGAAGCCGCCCGCTCGGGACGATGTCTTGCTTGCGTTCCTTGCCTGTCAGTCATCTGTCTCGTTTTCTTGTCCGTGCGTTGACGAAGCCGCCATCCGCTGTCTAGTGTAATATTATCAGAGTTATCTATGAAGCATCTGTTTGGGAATGACAAGACCTCTGCGACCGTTTCCGGTCTGGCTCACTCAGAGGCCCCCGGGCCAGCCATCGTACCCGTTGTGTGGGCTGCGACACCGATGGTGCCAGATGAAGTGACCAGGCGGAGGCGCGTGATTCAAGCTGAAACAGTCGTATCCGATCGTCGGAAAAACAAACACAAGCATTGGGAGAGAAACGTGTATCCAGGGCATTGGGCGAAAATTTTTCCTGAAAAGACCGCAATAACAATCTCCACGACGGGGCAATGCCAGACCTTTGGCGAGCTTGACCGAAGGTCTAACCAGCTTGCACGATTCTGGTGGGAACAGGGCTTGCGGGAAGGTGATCATGTCGCGGTCTTTCTCGACAATCACCTCTATTATCTGGAAGTGGCGTGGGCCGCGCTTCGATCGGGCCTCTACATAACACCGATCAACTGGCATCTCACCACCGAGGAGGCTGCCTACATCCTGAATGATTGTGACGCGCGATCAATTGTAAGCTCGGCGCAGATCCGGCAGGCTGAGGCGCTGAAATCCCATCCTTCGCAATGTGCGACCTGGCTGTCGATTGATGGTGGCCTTGAAGGCTTCGATGACTATGACGAAACGATTTCAGGAATGTCGCCCGAGCCCCTGCCGAACGAACCTGCTGGTGCCTATATGCTCTACAGTTCCGGTACGACAGGCCGGCCCAAGGGCATAGCGCGTCCCTTGTCTGGCAAGCCGATCACGCAACAGGCCAAGGCGCTGTCTGGTCTCCAGCCGAAGCTTTGGGGATTTGACGAGAATTCGGTCTATCTGTCGACCGCGCCGCTCTATCATTCGGCGCCCTTCGCCTTTTCCAACGGGACACTGATACAGGGCGGCTCTGTCGTGGTGATGCCGAAATTCGATCCGTTGGAGGCGCTCGAAAGTCTCCAGAAATACGCCGTCACTCACAGCCAGTGGGTGCCGACCATGTTTGCCCGGTTGCTGAAACTCGATGTCGATCGTGACCGGTTCGACCTGAGCGCGCACAAGGTCGCCATTCATGCTGCCGCGCCCTGTCCACGGCAGGTAAAGGAGCAGATGCTCGACTGGTGGGGCAACATCATCTACGAATATTATGCCGGCTCGGAAGCCAACGGCCTGACCCATGTCACGTCCGAGGAGTGGCGGCGCAAGCCGGGCACCGTCGGCACGCCGATCATGGGGATCATTCACATCTGTGACGAAGCGGGTCGTGAGCTTCCGGTGGGCGAACAGGGGATGATCTATTTCGAACTCCCCAAACTGCCCTTCAGTTACCACAAGGATGACGAGAAGACGAAAAAGGTCCAGCATCCGCATCATCCGACATGGTCGGCACTGGGCGATGTTGGCTATCTCGATGAGGACGGGTATCTCTTCCTGACAGATCGCGCGACCTTCATGATCATATCGGGCGGGGTGAATATCTATCCACAGGAGATCGAGGATGCGCTGACACTGCATCCCAAGGTTTTCGACGTTGCCGTGATCGGCGTGCCGAATGAAGAGATGGGAGAGGAAGTCAAGGCCATCGTTCAGCTTGCTGAAGGCGTTGAGCCGAGTGCGGCGGTTGAATCGGAATTGCTGGCCTATGCGCGCGACCATGTTGCCCACTACAAATGTCCAAAATCGGTCGATTTCGTGGACGAGTTGCCGCGTCTTGCGACAGGAAAACTCTACAAGCGACTTCTCAAGGATCGGTATTGGGGCAATCGCGAGACAAGGATCGTTTAAAGCTTCAGTCTTTTGTTTGAATACAGACCGGCGCTTTACATCTGTGTGGTGATGCAAGTTTCCGTTCGAGGGTGCGTCCCATTTGCTCCGAACTTGCGTGTCGTCAGTGACCGAAAAATTCCGGCTCGCGCCGTTCCAGAAATGCCTGTACGCCCTCTCGCGCATCCTTGGAGCGACCCGCGATCTTCTGATTGCGCGCCTCTAAATCGAGAAGATGCTCGAGCGAGAGCGATGCACCTTCATACACCGCAGCCTTGGCAAGGCCGTAGGCAATGGTCGGCCCATGTGCAAGCCGCTCGGCCAGCGCCTGCGTGGCATCGGCAAGTTCGTCGGGTCCCACAACACGGTTCACCAGGCCGAGCCGAAGGGCTTCGGTTGCGTCGATGAGTTCGCCGAGGAAAAGCAATTCCAAAGCCTTGGCAGTCCCGACAGCCTCCCTCAGAAACCGCGACGCACCGCCGTCCGGGCCAAGACCTATGCGCGAGAAGACAACGCCCAGCCTTGCCGCTTGTGACGCAATTCGCAGATCGCTCGCCAGAGCGAGGCTGCAACCGATCCCGACAGCATCGCCATTGATGCTTGCGATCACCGGCTTGGGCATTTTCCGCAACCGCAGGACACAGCGGTTGCCCCGCTCGAGGATATCGCCTCCCGCATCGCCGGGAAAGGCACTGGCAAGTGTGCGGGTCCTTTCTTCCTTCGGCACCGGTTTCAGGTCCGCACCGGCCGAGAACCCTTTACCCGCACCGGTCAGCACCAGCACGCGCACACCGTCATCGGCTTCGATCTCAAGGAGGATCCGTTCCATTTCAAGGAACATTGCCGTCGTTATGGCATTGCGGGCCTGGGGCCGGTTCAGTGTCAGAGTGGCAACGCCATCCTGCACAGCGCAGAGCAATGTGTCCGGTTGCCCGGTCTGTCCTGCTAAATGGGTCATCGGCCTGTTTCCTCAACGTCTTGAGCGGGTATCATGATGCCCGGTGCGCGCCCGGCCTGTTGTGTCGGGCTCGTGGAGTGCTTGCGCGCCGGACCGGACCGACAGATCATGCAATCACACCCTGCTTCGCCCCGAGCAGTGAATTCAGTTCTGCAGCATTCTTGTACAGGACCCTGGTCTGGACATCCTGCGGCAGGTCCCTGACTTCCTCGAGCATTTCCCTCGGACTTTCCAGGCCCTCCATGTGCGGCCAGTCCGAGCCTATGATCACCCGGTCGGGGCCCATCAGTTCGACCATTTCGGCAATATCGTCTTCCCAGAAGGGATTGATCCAGATGTGCCGGCGGAAGGTTTCGACCGGGTCGTGCTCGTAATAGTTCAGTGCGCGGCTCTTTCCCTTTTCGAGGTAGCGCAGCAGTCCCGGGAGGAATTCCGAGCCATTCTCGACCGAGGCCACCCTGAGATTGGGAAAGCGCTCGAACAGGCGATCGAAGATCAGGCTGGCGAGAAAATCATTGATATTCCGTGCCCTGTGGAAGTTGGTGATGGTTGGCCGTTCGCCCATTCCGAGCGTATCGACGACCTTGGCGTCATATCCGTTACTCTCGTGACAGGTCGTCCCGATATGCGCAACAACGGTGATCCCGGCCTCGTTCACGCGCGCCCAGAACGGATCGAATTCCTTCGCACCGGGATTGCGCGGGCCATCCTTGGTATAGACAGCGCTCGGCCTCATGACCAGGACGCGGGCCCCTTTCGCCAGGACCTTGTCAACTTCCCGGCAGGCCCAGTCGACATCGGCGAGGGAAATGTAGGGCGCGGCGAACAGGCGGTCCTGGAAATTGTAGCCCCAATCCTCGTCGAGCCACCGGTTGAACGCCTCATACAGGGTCGAAACGGCCTTGACGTCGTGCTTCAGGGGCTCCTCGTACAGGATGGCGAGCGTCGGGAAGAGCCAGGCCGCCTCCAGTCCCTGTTCATCAAGGCGCGCCAGGCGCTGGTCGCGATCCATGTATTCGGGGCGCAAGGGCTCAAGGGCCGAGCGGATGAGCTGAGCGGTCGTCTTGTTGTTCTCATTTCCGGTGAAGAATTCGCGCAGCACGCCGGGTTTGGAAATCGGATTGAAGGTTGGATTTGTCGTCCGGTTCACCTTGCCCCCGACGAGATTATACTGTCGACCGTCCTCCATGGTGACCCACTGCACACAGCGATGCTGCATCGCCTTCGGGACATACCGGGTCAGGGCATCGTGGGCTTCATAATAATGATTGTCCGCATCGAATACGGGTCCGCTGTAAAGGGTCATCGCTTTTTCCTCGATGAGTGGGTTGACTGAAAGGAGCTTCCAACCGGGCGTCGGCAGGGTGGCTTGTCGGTAGGCCGTCCACGAGCATTCACCCTGACCGGATCGGTTTCACACCGCGCGGTCAGCCATTGCAGACCGCCATTGGGCTGCAGGCAACCTGCCCGGCCGGAAACCGGTTCCGCCGGATGAAGGCGCGATTTGCAGGCCTGATCGGGAACAACTGGATTGACCATCATACTATTATCATAGATTATGTTCTCGCAGACATCAAGAGAAGGTAATCCCGCTATGTCAGTTGTCGAGAACCATAGCCCGTCCGCTGTGTCGCCGGAGGATGCGGGCGATATTGCGCTGGGGGAACTGGATGTGTCGCAGCCGGACTTCTTCAAGCACGACACTTGGCGGCCCCTGTTTGCCCGTCTGCGTCGGGAAGCGCCCGTACACTATCTGGCCGACAGCAAGACCGGGCCCTTCTGGTCGGTGACCACCCATGAGATGATCATGGCCGTGGATACCAATCACAAGGCCTTCTCGTCGGAGGCGGGAGGCATCTCGATCCTGGACCTGCCGGATTCGGAAGAAATGAAGATGATGCAAAGCGGGTCCTTCATCACCATGGATGAGCCGGCGCACGGAAAGCAGCGCCGGGCGGTCTCGCCTGCTGTGGCCCCCCAGAACCTGAGGAACCTGGAGCCGCTGATCCGCGAGCGCGCCGGGGACATTCTCGACAATCTCCCGATCGGCGTGACTTTCAACTGGGTCGATTGCGTGTCTGTCGAACTGACGGCTCGAATGCTGGCGACCCTGTTTGATTTTCCCTATGAGAACCGCCGGGATCTCATTTACTGGTCCGATGTCACCACCGCTGTGCCCGGCGTGACCGACGACGATATCGACATGACGGCGCGCCGCGATGCCCTGCTTGAGTGCGCCACCGTCTTCTTCAATCTGTGGAATGAACGGGCGGGCCAGGCGCCGGCATCGGACATGATCTCGATGCTTGCCCACAATGCGGCCACCCGGGATCTCAACCGCGACCCGATCACCATGCTTGGCAACATCCTGCTGCTGATCGTCGGCGGCAATGACACGACACGCAACAGCATCAGTGGCGGCGTGATCGCCCTCAACCAGTTTCCGGAAGAGTATCAGAAGCTGCGCGACAATCCCGGCCTCATCGCGAACATGGTCTCGGAAATGGTTCGCTGGCAGACCCCGGTCATCCACATGCGGCGCACAGCGCTCGAGGATGTCGAACTGGGTGGCAAGACCATCCGCAAGGGCGACAAGGTCGTGATGTGGTACCTTTCGGGCAACCGGGACGAGAGCGTCTTTCCCGATGCTGACCGGCTCATCATTGACCGGCCGAATGCGCGCAATCACCTCTCCTTCGGCTTCGGGGTCCACAGATGCATGGGGAACCGGCTTGCAGAAATGCAGCTGCGAATCCTCTGGGAGGAAATCCAGAAGCGGTTCCGCATGGTCGAGGTCGTCGGTGACATCGAGCGGTCATCGAACAATTTCATTCGGGGGATTGTTGACGTGCCCGTGCAGCTTCATCCGCACTGAGGCCGGCGAGGGTGACAACAGGATCAAATCCATATATAGTATCATAAATAATCTGGCTCAGCATCTCAACCACCCAGGGAGATCCTTCATCGTGTTGGATAAAATCACCGTACGGAAAATGCCATTCGAGTTTCCGGACGAAATCGATCCGGTCTTCATTGATGGTGACCACAAGCAATCTTATGGCTTTATCGCCGGTTCCCTGCTGCTGCCGCATCTGGAACCGTACCTCATCCGGTCGATGCGGGCAGCAGAGCCGCACGTGACCGACCCGGTTGTGCGCGATGGCCTGACAAAATTTGTCCGACAGGAAGCGCAGCACTATCAGATGCACCGGAAGTTCAACGACAGCATTCAGCTCTCCGGATTTCCCGAGCTCGCCGCCTTCGAAAAAGAACTCTCGGACGACTATACGCGCTTCACGAACACCAAGTCCCTGCGTTTCAACCTGGCCTATGCCGAGGGCTTCGAAGCGTTCACGATGAACGCGATCAGACACATGATGGGCCCTGACGGTTTCGGCGAGGACCTGCCCCCCTTCATGCAGATGATCGAATGGCATTTCGTTGAAGAACTTGAGCACCGCACGGTGGCATTCGACGTGTATGAGCATGTCTGCGGGGGATATTTCTACCGGCTGGCCGTTGGCGTCTGGGCGCAGTGGCATTTCACCCGTTGGATGCGCCGGGTTGCCCGGTACATGTTGAAGACGCAACCCCCCAGGGAAACGTCAAGGAGAAGGACGTCCGCGCGGAAAGGCAGGATGAGCAGCGCACAGCCCGCAGCCCGAGGTGCGCTGCTGCTCAGCCTGCTGCGCACTTACCTTCCGACCTACTCACCGCACAATATCGAAATATCACCGGGAATTCAGGTGCTTGCAGACAAGTATTCGGAGATGGCGCTCAAGACAGGCTAGCGCGTTGCCGGTCAAAAGGACTGCTTATAAACAAGTATTGCATGCCGAAAGATGGATCCCGGGAGGACAAAATGGCAGACGGACAGACAAGATCAGGTATGGAGCATAAATTTGCAGAGAATGCGGCGCGAGTCGCAGAGCGCGGCATCTGCCCGGTCTGGGACGCGCCGACGCAACTCGTGCGCGATGAGGATCTGCCCTGGGTCGTGGGGCCGGACGGCAGTGGAATCAAGCTCCTGCAGGTCGATCTCAACCAGGGGCTCTGGATTTCGATGACGCGGCTGACTGCCGGAACCAAGGTGATCAGGCACTTTCATACCGGGTTCGTATACGCGGTCACGCTGCAGGGCAGCTGGTACTATATGGAAAGCCCGGATGAAGTGTGCGGACCCGGCTCCTACCTGTTTGAACCGGCCGGATCCACGCATACGCTGATGACCCCGCCAGACCAGACCGGCGATACCATTGTGTGGTTTGCGGTCTATGGCGCAAACATCAATCTCGATGACGACGGCAAGCCCGTATCCGTTCTCGATGCGCGCGCTATTCTTAAGAGTTACCGGGGCTCTTGCGATGCCATGGGCGCCGACTGCTCCAAGCTCATCGTTCACGGTGAATGATCATGACAAGCATGAGGGCCAGCGTGCTTTACGGACAGACCTTCAGGACCGAAAGCCGGCCCGTGCCTGAACCCGGACCTGGCGAAGTGCTCGTGAAAGTGCGCTCATGCGGCATTTGCGGCTCGGACCTGCATGTCTTCAGGCACAAGCAACACTGGTCCAGCAGCCAGGGCGTCGTCCTCGGGCACGAATTTGTCGGGGAGCTGGCTGGCTTCGGGCCGGACACGCAGAAAACCCTGGCTCTTGGTGACCGGGTTGTCTCGGTGCCGTTCGTGATGCAAGACGGCGCTCAGGTCGAGGTGGGCTTCAGTCTCGAGAAGACGGGTGCCTATGCCGAATATCTGACCCTTACAGAGGCGATGCTGCTCAAAGTGCCGGAGACAGTCCCGACCGAGGCGGCTTCCTTTGTCGAGCCGCTCGCGATTGCCGTGCATGCCGTCAACAAGGCTGCACTGCCTGAAGGGACCGCCGCCGTGATCGTCGGCGCCGGACCGATCGGTCTTGCCATCATAGCCGTTCTCAGGGCCCGGGGCGTGGAAACGATCGTCGCGTCAGACCTGTCTTCCAAGCGCAGGGAAATTGCAGCCCGCATGGGCGCGAGCGATGTGGTCAACGGCGCTGAACAAAGCCCGCTCGCCGTCGCTGCACAGAAAGCGCCCGGCAGCCCGCTTGTCGTGTTCGACAATACCGGCGCGCCGGGCATGTTGGGACGGTTGGTTCTGGAGGCTCCGCAAAATGCCCGGATTGTCGTGACCGGTCTGTCTACCGGCGAAGAGAGTTTCCGGCCGGTCATGGCGCTCGCCAAGGAACTGTCCATGGTGTTTGTCATCTATTACGCGCCGGAAGAATTTGCCGATGCGCTCGGCCTGATCGAACAGGGCCTGTTCGACTGGAGCGCGCTCCACACCGGCAGCGTCGGTCTGGATGGGATTGCCGAGGCTTTCGCCGAACTGGCCAGGCCGGAAAAACATGTCAAGATCCTGGTTGATCCGTGGTCGGACTGCAGCCTGAACTGACCCTGGCATTGCTGGGACCTGGCATTGCAGGGAACACCATGTTGCAGCCCGCCGCGTGAGCTTCGTCGAACCACGCTTTGCATATTGAGAACGCGCCTCATCGCAGAGGAGCGGCCAAGCGGTTCGTTTCCGGCATCAGCAAATCAGGCTAGCAGGCTTTCTGAAAAACCCATCTCCAGGCTTTCCTCGTCTGTTTCAAGACAGTCCTTCCTGTCCCGACCGCCCCGGACCTGATCCGGGGTCTCTCGCGTGCGGTTCGGAAACAGGCAGATCCCGGGTCAAGCCCGGGACAGTCGGATGCCTGGGGGCGTTTCAGAAACAGTCCCTTTGCGCTTTTCAGAAAGCCCGCTAGTCGCAAAAGTCGGGACAGACCCGGTCGAGCTTGCGCAGCAGCGCTGGCCAGGCAAGGCGTTCGGCAACTGTGCCCATGCCCTTTGGGTTGGACTGGCTCTTCACCACATCCTGAACCGCCGGGCTGACCAGGCGCACCCCGGACCGGCCGGCGGTCAGGGCACGCACCTGCATCGCGCAGGCGCGTTCCAGGAAGAACATGCGCAGGAAGCACTCGCCTGCGGTTGCCCCGACGGTCAGCGTGCCATGATTGCGCAGCATCAGCATGTGCCGGTCGCCAAGGTCGGCAATGATGCGCGCGCGTTCGTCATGGTTCAGGGCAGCGCCTTCATAGTCATGATAGGCAAGATCGTTGGCCGCGATCATCCCGGTCTGGGTAATCGGCAAAAGCCCCTCCTCCATCGCCGAGACCGCAACCCCGTCATCGGTGTGCAGGTGCATCACCACATGATTGTGCGCGGCGCCGGCATGGACAGCAGAATGGATGGTGAAACCTGCCGGGTTGATGAAATAGGGCGAATCCTGGACGATCGTGCCATCGAGATCGACCTTCACCAGGGATGAGGCGGTGATTTCCTCAAACAGCATGCCAAAGGGATTGATCAGGAAATGATGCTCCGTGCCGGGCACCCTGTGGGAGATATGGGTGAAGATCAGATCGTCCCAGCCATAGAGCGCGGTGAGACGGTACATGGCCGCGAGATCGACGCGAGCCGCCCATTCAGCGGCGCTGACCTTACCTTTGAGGCTGTTGATTACCATGCCGTCGGCCATTGTTTTCCTCCCGGATTTCGGCATCTTCTGAATATTGGCGAACACAACACTTCTATACCGGACGTATATTTTCTATGCGGCCGAGCTGACGGGTTCGCTCGGGCAAAGCCTACAGCCGGGAAACCGAACCGACAAGCTGTTCGACAGCCATGCGAAAACCTCCGGAATCTCAGTCGAACCAGGCTTCCACACCATGATCGTTCGCCAGATCGACGGCGCCGTTCACCATCCGGAAGAACATGTCGTCGCCGCGTGGGGTCTGCCTGACCAGCATGGCCGCGAAAAAAGCCGTGAAGAAATGCTGGACGGCCCCGGCGAGATAGTGGCGGCGCAACAACTCGTCCGGATATGTCCCGACGCCGAGGCGCTGCAATTCGCTGAGATAGAGGTCGAGCAACTCGGCTTCGTGGGCCTTGCGCAGGTCTGGCGCCAGTGCGCCGGCAATGAAATAACCGACATCGGACGCGCCGGGCCCATAGCCGAAGGACTGCCAGTCGACCACGGCGATCGGGCGGCCGCCAGCAGGCGTTGCAAACAGCATGTTGTCGGGCCGGAAATCGGCGTGTACGAGGGTGCGCGGCCCCTCTCTCAATTGCAGATAGGCGTCATAATCGGCGCAGATTGCGTCTCCGATCCGGCGGGCTGGCAGTGTGACCCTCTCGCCATACCGCGCCTTGAAGCCGACCCAGAGCTGTGCAATCATTTCGGCATCGATATTATCGACTGCCTGTTTCGATCCACCCACCCAATAATAGTCGTCAAGCGATACGTCTTCCCAGAAGGCTGCGTGAAGCTTGGCCGCCTCGCTGATCACGGTGCGGGCTGTGCCGAGATCGACGCCAGCGAGCTGGTCACCTTGCTCTGCAGGAGCCATGTCCTCCATGATCAGGACAAAATCATGGGTCTCCTCATCAACATCTGTGAAATAACAGCGCGGCGTCGAGATGCCTGCGCGGCCCTGAAGGGTCTGGTAGAATTTCACCTCGCGAATATAGTTGCCCAGCGAGATGCCGGTCGCCCGGCTGTCTTCGGACTCCGATGGAAACTTGCCGACCAGTGAGGCGGGGGCACCCTCCGGCGCTGAAGCGTAATCAATGGCAAAGCGGATACAGTCGCCGATCTGGCCCGTTCCCACGGGTCTTGCCTCAAAGCTTCGAACCCTCGCCTCAACGCCATCAGCGGCCAGTGCAGCGCTCAGCCAGGGCGCATCAATCGCACGCCACGGACGGATATCAGGCATCATGCGCCCGCTCCGATGTCATGAACATAGACCTCGTTATAAGCGATCAGCCCGTCTTTCAGGAGCACGAGATCGAAGCCGCGCAGGCGCCCATCCGTGCCGCTCTCGCCGATCGCGCAATACCAGCGCCCACAATAGCCGCCGGGGATCGCCCAGGTTTCATCAGACGTATAAATGGCCTTGGGCGTCGCCCCGAAAAGCTGGGTGAGATAGGCTCCGAGCGCCTCTTGCCCCGTGACGCCATGAACCGTCTGGGGGTCCTTGTAGACCGCGTCCGGCGCGTAGAAACCCAGCAGCCGGCCCACATCCTTGTCCGACCAGGCCGCCAGCCAGTCGGCATTGAAACGCTCGATATCCATCGCGCTCATCAATCGGTTCCTTCCAGCACGCGGGCCTTGTGGACTTCGGTGAAAAACTCGGCCGGGACGGTTTCCGGGCCGGCCATGATCGCAAGGCCGTGCATGCCGAGGGTCGGGTCCTCTGCCCGGCGCTTGTGAAAGGCCTGGCGGCGCGCCCTTGCCGCCTCGCCGAACTCCATGTCCAGCGTCGCCTGGAGCTGGCCGGCAAAGCGCAGCCTTCTCATGCGTTCGGCCCGCTCCTCGCCATAGGACGCGAAACAGGCCGTCCCGTGTGGCCCGGCTGCTTTCAGCAGATCCGAAACAATGCGGACATCGCGATAGGTGATGGACAGGCCAAGCCCGTTTATCGGGTCGTTCCAGCCGGCTGCGTCACCGATCAGCACTGCGCCCTCGCTGAACGGTTCGTCGGTCCAGCTGTCATTGTTGAAATAGGAAAACAGCGGTCCTGCCGG